>JANWYN010000098.1 GCA_025055235.1 Candidatus Roseilinea sp.
ATCAATTTCACCAGGAGGTTTCAAATGTCATCGCTATCGAACAAGAAGTTCAACCGCCGTCAGTTCCTCAAGGCTTCGGCTGTAGCGAGCGGTGCGGCAGCCTTGGCTGCATGCGCAGCGCCGCCAACTTCGGGCCCGCCGGCCGCGCCCGATGCTGCTGCGCCCACGGCACCGGCAGCACCCGCCGTGATCTCCGGAGAGCGCCCGCTCACGCCGACGTTCTATCAGTGGATCATTGATCTGCATCCGCACCTGACCGAAATCAACAACACCTCGCCGGGCGTGAAAGCGGAGATCGCGCCGGTCGAGGGATTCGGCATCGAGCGATTCGTGGCCGAAGCCAAGAACAAAGAGAGCACGTGGGACGTCTACGTCGGCATGACGCCCTTCGTCGAAATGACCCAGCTCATTCGCGCCGGCGTGATCGAACCGTGGGACAACTACATCCCCAAGGATGTGCTCGACGACATCATCCCATCCATCCGCGAAGAGTGCACCGTGGACGGCAAACTATATAGCTGGCCGTTCTTGCTCGACATCACCGGCATGGGCTGGCACAGCGGCATCACCGACAAGGCCGGCGTGACCGACATGCCCAAGACCTGGGACGACGTGCTCGCCGCCGCTGCGGCCATCGTCGAAAGCAAAGCTGCACCCTACGGCGTCGTATACGATCCCCAGGGGTGGCGTTCGTTGGCGCCGATTACGCATAGCCTCAGCACCAAGGTTTACACCGAGGAGGGCCGTTTCGACTTCACCAATGAGGCTGCCGTCGAGGCGCTGGTGATGATGAAGAAGCTGAAGGATCTCGGTCCGGCCAACTTGCTCGAACCAGGCGCGACCGACGGCGGCGTCAACGGCACCCCCGACGAAGTCGCCTTCGCTGCGGAGAAGACGGGGTTCTATTTCAAGTACTTCAACGCGCCCTATCGCATGGCGGCCAACTGGAAGGATCCCAAGCTGCTCAAGATTGGCCCTCTGCCCAAGTTCCCCAATGGCGAGGGCAGCACCGTGTTCTGGACCACCGGCGCATGCCTGTTCACCTACGGCAAGAACAAGGAGAAAGCCGCCGAATACATGAAGAAGATCACCTACGACATGCAAGTCTGGAAGGACAGCATCGTCGGCACGCCGTCCGGCCATCCGGTGCAACTCCCGCCCTACACCAGCATCTACAAGGCCTGGGCTGAGAACCGTCCGGACTGGTTGCCCGAAGCGGTGAACACGATCTACAGCCAACTGCCGATCGCCAAGGCGATCACGAACCATCTGTTCGGCCTCAAACAGTTCCAGATCGCGCGCCCGTTCTACGACAAGTACCTGGCGGGTGAGGAGAAGGACGCGAAGGCCGTCATGAAGCAGTGCATGGATGCGGTGACCGAAGAGCTGAAGAAAGCAGCGTAGATGGCAGCGGTCTCTACTCGCTCAGTGCGCCATGCGCCGCTCTTCGCGCGGGGATGGGGAAATTGGATTTTCCTCGTCCCCGCGACGCTTTTCTTCGTCGGATACATGCTGTATCCGATCTTGCGGACGCTATGGCTGAGTTTCACGGACTATCGCTTCCTGCGCCAGGCACCGGCCAATTTCATCGGGTTGCAGAACTATCAATTCGCTCT
This sequence comes from Candidatus Roseilinea sp., assembly GCA_025055235.1. Classification (GTDB taxonomy): domain Bacteria; phylum Chloroflexota; class Anaerolineae; order J036; family Brachytrichaceae; genus JAAFGM01. The sequence goes on from JANWYN010000098.1 coordinate 1,617, forward strand.
GGCCGACCCGATGGTCGCGACCGGGTTGATGCGCGCAGCGGTGTTCACGCTCATCTTCTTGCCGGGCATGATCATCCTGCCGCTTATCGTCGCCGTGCTGGTAGATCGCGTGCATTCGCGCCCGTTGAGCACGTTCTATCGCACCGTCCTGCTCATCCCGGCCGTCATCCCCGGGCCGATGATCTTCGTGATGTGGCGGCTGCTCTACAACTACGAGATTGGGCCGATCAACACGGTGCTGGTGGACGTGCTGGGCATCTTCACGCGCGAGAATGCACCGCAGTGGGTGGGCAATCCGAGCTTGGTCATCCCGGCCGTCGCTTTCTTCGAGTGGTGGTGGGGGCTGGGTTACCACACGATGCTCTTCCTGGCCGGCCTGGCCGCCATTCCCAAGGACTTCACCGAGGCCGCGCGCATAGATGGCGCCAACGAGTGGCAAGTCTTCTGGCACGTCACATTACCACGGCTGCGCCCTATCCTGGCGGTGTTGGTGATTCTGCGTTTCGGCACGGCAATGGCCGTGATCGAGGAATACCTCATCTTCGGCGGCTTCAACCGCGCCCTGCCCACCTACACCTGGACGGTCTACATGTACGACTTGGCCTTCCAGATCGGGGAGTGGCTTCAGGGCTACGCGGCGTCCATCGGATGGTTGGGGGCGATCGGCACGCTGAGCGTCACTGCGCTCTTGTTGTGGCTGTTTCGCAACCGGGACGACAGGTAGATTGACGGCAAATCCATGAGCATGCAGGCCACGATCAGCCAGCCCACCACGCAGTCGCGTTCGCGTCGCAAGCTGCGCCTGCGCGCGAGCACGGTGCTGCGCCACGTTGTCATCAACATCTTTTTGCTCGTTGTTGTGCTGCCCATTGCCTGGATCATGCTGCTGTCCGTGAAGACGCTCCCCGACGCTTACAGCGGCAAACTCCTGCCAACCGAGCCGTTGACGCTGAGTCACTATGACTATGTGTTGACGCGCATGCCGCAACTGACCCAGAATCTGACCAACAGCCTGATCGTCACGATTGGGTCAATCGTCGCAACGAGCATCTGCGCCGTGCTGGCGGGCTATGCGCTGGTGCACCTCAAGACGCCGGGGCGGGCCCTGGTGATCACGATTTGCACCGCCACGTTGTTCTTCCCTACGCGTCTGCTGTCGCTCATTCCCATTTACGAAATCCAGCGCGCGGCCGGGTTGCTGAATTCTGTGTGGGGATTGATTCTGCCCTACGTCACGCTCAACCTGGCCATCAGCATCCTCGTCATGCGCGGTATCTTCGAACAGATACCGAGCGAGCTGGCCGAGGCCGCGCGCATGGATGGCTGCAACGCTTGGCAGGCGTTGTTCCTCGTGATGCTGCCGCTGATCACCAACGGCCTCGTCGTGCTCATCATCATTAACTTCGTCACGGCATGGGGCGAGTATTTGTTCGCAGCGACGCTGACCAACGACCAGAGCAAGCGCACGCTGATCGTGGTCCTGGCGCGTGCGTTCGGCGGCGTAGGCCAATTTTCATGGCCGCGCCTCGCTGCTGCATATACGCTGGTCATCGTGCCCGGCGTGGTGATATTCGCGTTGGCGCAGCGCCTGTACTTCAAGGGCCTCACCGAGGGCGCGATCAAGTTGTAACGAGTGCATTCGCGGATAGGGGCAAACCATCGCACGGTAGGGCGCGGACGCCGTTCCGCGCCCGGACGCTGTGTCGTGCCCGTGTGCACTGCCAACGTCGCGCTGCGGTAGCCCGTGCGGGCCATTCAGAGCGCGCCCTACGGCCCCCGCTGGCGCATGCTCCCGTTGTAACGCGCGTATGCGGGAGTGCATTCGCGCGTAGGGCGCGGACGCCGTTCCGCGCCTGTGACGGTTGGCCGGCGACTGAAGTCGCGGCCAACCCGCAGCGAAGCCGACCTTGCGTCGGCTTTGCCAAGTGTTGCGCGCGGATTCATCCGCCGCGCGAGGTTGCTTTCGCACCTTGAAGTAAGCTAGAGACCCCGAGGGTCTTCAAGACCCTTGGGGTCTGATATCTCCTGAGGACGTGACCCTTGTCTGCCGTCGAAGAAACGATCGAAGTCTCGGCGCGCGCCGGCGCGCCTGGCCTGCGCCGGCGCGTGTTCGCCCTGGCCTGGCCGGTGATCGCCGAGAACTTCCTCGAAACGCTGCTCGGCATCGTGGATACCTGGCTGGTGGCGCAGCTCGCCATCAGCGCCCTGGCGCTGGCCGGCGTGGGCGCCGCCGTGCAGGTGATGCAGTTCCTGCTGTCGGCGCTTTCAGCGCTGTCCATCGGCGCGTCGGTGCTGGTGGCGCAGGCGGTCGGCGCGCGCAACTTCGCGCGCGCCAACGACTTGGCCCGCCAGTCGCTCGTGTGGAGCCTGATCATCTCGATCCCGCTGGCGCTGGCCGGCCTGTGGGCCGCCGGGCCGGTCATCGGCTTGTTCGGCATGGACCCCGCCGCCGCCGAAATCGGCGTGAGCTACATGCAGGTGACGATGGGCACGGTGGTCGTGCTGGTCGGGCTGTTCATCGGCAGCGGCGTGCTGCGCGGCGCCGGCGACTCGCGCACGCCGCTGATCGTCACCACCATTGCCAACCTGATCAACATTCCGCTCACCTGGGCGCTGATCTTCGGCCGGCTAGGCTTGCCCGAACTCGGCCCGGTCGGCAGCGCGTGGGCGTCGTTCATCGCGCGCGCCGTCGCGCTGGCAATCCTGCTGGTCGTGCTGTGGCGCGGGCGCGCCGGCATTCGCATCGGCGGGCCGGGCGCATGGCGGCCGGATGCCGCGGTCGCCAAGGGCGTGCTGTCCATCGGCGTGCCGGCGGCGCTGGAGCAGATCCTGGCCAGCGGCGCGTTCTTCGTGCTCACCGTCGTGGTCGGGCAACTGGGCACGGCGATGCTGGCGGCCAACCGAATCGCCATCAACGCCCTGTCGCTGGCCTTCCTGCCCGGCTTCGGCTTCGCCATCGCGGCCACCGCGCTGGTCGGCCAGAGCGTGGGCGCGCGCAACATCCGCGAGGGCGAGGCGGCGACGCGCATCGCGGCGGAGTGGGCGCTGATCTGGATGAGCAGCTTCGGCCTGATCCTGGTCATCTTCGCGCCGCAGGTGCTGCAGGCGTTCACCGGCGATCCGGTGGTGGTGCGCGCCGGCGTGGACGCGCTGCGCGTGATGGCCTTCAGCATGCCGCCGCTGGCGATCCTGTTCGTGGCGGCCGGCGGCCTGCGCGGCATGGGCAACACGCGCATCCCGTTGGTCATCTTCGGCGGCGGCTTGTGGGCGATCACCGGCCTGGCTGCGCTGGCGGTGAACACGATCGGCGGCGGGCTGATCGCCGTATGGAGCATGTTCGTGGTCGGCACGCCGGTGATGGCCTGGCTGATGGTGCGCAGCTTCCGCGCCGCCGCGCGCGAGTTTCAGTATGGGGCGTGACTTCGCAGGGCAAGTTGGGAGGGAACGCTGCGGAGAGCGCTCCCTACAGCACGTTCCCCACAGCGCGTCTCCTCCAGTGCACCCTACACCTCTTCCAAACTCAGAAAGCGCTCGAGAACGCGCCGGCGCCACGCGAGCTGCAACAACACGGCCCAGGCGACGGTCGCGCCGATGATGACTAGATAGTAGCTCGCCGGCAGCAGCACGAGCTGGAAGAAGTTGCGCAGCCCGGGGATGGCCAGAACCGCGCCATACGCGACGACCAGCACGACCGCGACCAGCACCGGCAGCCAGTTCTTGCTCACCTTCGCGCCGCCCGCCAGCCACTCAACCGGCGGCTGGACGAACACCATCAACAACGCACCCGTCAGCACGAAGAACGTCAGCAGCGCCGTCTGCGCCGTGAGCAACGTCGCAGCGCGGTTGAAGCCGCTCGGCGTGAGCGCGCCGGGGTCCAGTTCGAGGATGCGCTCCATACCGGCCAGCATGTCCGGCGTGACTGCGATTTGCGCGAGGTCGTTTTGGATGCTGAAGAACGCGCCGGTGTAAATCAGCAGGCCGAAGGCGAACAGCAGGATGCTGGCCGGTAACGTGAAATGCAGCAGGTTGCGCTTCAGGCTGGGCTGCAGGCGCGCCGCCACGCCGGCCGCCGTCAGCGCCAGCACAAACGGCGGCGCGCCGCGGGTGAAGAACGACAGCAGCACGTTCTGCAAAGCGGTGAATGGGAAGCCTAACTCCAGGCTGGCGATGGCCGGGATCAGCATCAGCAGCGCGAACACCGTCGCCATGAACAACTTGAGGATGTCGTGGATGCTGGCTACGATGCGCTGCCCCTCGGCCAGCGCCGGCGGCATCGCCTCGAACGAATCGCCCAGCAGGATGATGGCCGCGACCGAGCGCGTCGCCGTGCTGCCGCTCTCCATCGCAATGCCCAGGTTGGCCTTCTTCAGCGAGAGCACGTCGTTGACGCCGTCGCCGATCATCGCCACGTAGTCGCCCTGCGCGCGCAGCGCGGTCACCAGCGCTTCCTTCTGCTGCGGCGAGACGCGGCCGAAGATGTCGCTTTCGGTTGCTGCCTGAGCGAACTCGGCCGGGCTCATGGCTGCCAGCTCCGGCCCCGACACCGCCTTCAGGTCGCCCGGCAGGCCGGCCTGGCGGGCCAATGCCGCGACTGTCGCCGGGTTGTCGCCGGAGATCACTTTCAGCCGCACGCCGTTGTCTGCGAAGGCACGCAGCGTCTCGGGCAGGTGCGGCCGCAACTCGTCGGTGAAGGTCACCAGGCCGAGCAGTGCCAGCGGCGGCAGCGTCGGCTCGCCGGACGCATCGTGCAGCGCCGTCGCCTCTGGGTTGCCGGCGAAGGCCAGCACGCGCAAGCCCTGATCCGAAGCCTGCCGGACGGCCTCGCGGGTCGCCGCGTCCACGCCGGCGGCAAGCGCCGGCTCCAGCATCTCCAGCGCGCCCAGCACATACGCGCCGCAGCGCGGCGGCCGGCCGCCATCGCCTGGATCGTCGAAAGCCAGCCCTGACCACTTGCGCGCCGAGGAGAACGGCACCTCGTCGGCGAGGGAACGCCGGACGCCGGGCAGGCCGTCGGCCAAGGCTTGGCTGGTCTTGTTGTGAGTCGAGGCGCTGGCCGCGAAGTCACCCAGCAGCGCCTTCAGCTCGTCCTTCGCCATCCCCAGCGGGTGGACGTCGTGGTAGCGAATCTTGTTGGTGGTGAGCGTGCCGGTCTTGTCGGTACACAGCACGGTGACGTTGCTCAGCGACTCGACCGCGTTCATCTGCTGGGTGAGGGCGCCCTGGCGGCCGATGCGCGCCGCGCCCCAGGCGTAGTTCAGCGTGATGAGCACCAGCAATCCGGCCGAGACCGATCCGGTGACCACGGCGAGGATTTGCAGCCACACACGGATCGGGATGTTCAGCACGACAATGCCGACGACGGCGACGAAGGTGAAGAAGAGCACGATCAGCAACAACACGCGCAGCAACTGGCTGACCTGGCGCTGCAGCGGGGTGAGTTCCTGCTTGAAGGTGCGCGCGTCCTTGGTGATCGCGTTGGCGAAACTCCCCTCGCCGACGCGCGTGGCTTCCACCAGCGCCTGGCCGGTGATGCAGAAGCTACCGGAGAGCACCTCGTCGCCGGCGCCTTTCTGGATCAGGTCGGATTCGCCGGTGAGCGGCGATTCGTCCACCTCGATGCGCCCGTCGTCTAGGATGCGCCCGTCCACCGGAATCTGGTCGCCGGCGCGGACGACCACCACGTCGCCCAACACCAGCTCGCTCGGATCCACCTGCTGCGCCTGGCCATCGCGCATCACCTCGACCTTCGCCCGGGCCAGCAGGGCGATCGCGTCGAGCTGGCGCTTGGCCCGCGTCTCCTGCAGGATGCCGACGGCCGCGTTGAACAGCACCAGCGCGACGGTGGTCACGGCGCTGCGCACGTCGCCCACCAGCGCCATGCTCGCGCCGATCACGTAGAGCACGATGTTGACGGGATGGAGGACGTTGGCCTTGATGATGTCGGCGTAGGGACGGCTGGTGGTGAGTTCGACGCGGTTGGTCTGGCCGGCCGCCCGGCGCGCCTCGACCTCACGAGTGGTCAGCCCGGTGATTGCGGACATGGATGTGCTCGGCTAAGACGCTTGCTCTGGCGCGGCTTCGGCTTCGCCGTGCAGCTCCATCCGGCGTCGCTCGGAGGGCAGCAGCCCTTCTGGGCGCACGATCATCATCACGACCAGCAGCGCGGCGAACAACACGATGCGATACTCGTCCACGCCGCGCAGCACTTCCGGAAGCCCTTTCAAGGTGATCGCGCCCAGCACTACGCCCGGGATGCTGCCCATGCCGCCCACGATGATCAGCGCCAGCGCGTCAATTGAGACGAACAGCGAGAAGTTGTCGGGGAAGATGTTGACCTGGCGCGCGGCGTAGAGCTGGCCGGCCACGCCGGCGAAGGTCGCGCCGATGGCGAACGCCATCAGCTTGATGCGCACCAGGTCCACGCCCATCGCCTGGGCCGCGTCCTCATCCTCGCGGATCGCCACCCACGCGCGGCCGATGCGCGAGCGCTCCAGCCGGAACGCCACGAACGCGATGACCGCCGTGCCCAGCAGCGCCAGGATGAAGATGTCGCGTGGGTTGCCCAGGTTGTAGCCGAACAGCGTCGGCGGCGCCAAGTTCAGCAGCCCGCGCGGCCCGTTGGTCAGGTCGGCCAGGTTCAGCATGAACAGCCGGATGATCTCGCCGAAGCCGAGGGTGACGATGGCCAGGTAATCGCCGCGCAGCCGCAGCACCGGCGTGCCCAGCAGGATGCCGCCGATCGCCGCCAGGATCATCACGACCGGGATGGCCTGCCAGAAGCTCAGCAAGGGCTGATCGGTCGGCAGCCCCCACGCGGCCAGTTGCTGGCTGAACCACGGCGACGAGAACGGCGCGGAGAGGAAGGCATACGCATACGCGCCGATGGCGAAGAAGGCCACGTAGCCCAGATCGAGGAGGCCGGCGTAGCCGACGACGATGTTCAGCCCCAACCCCATCATCACGAAGATGAACACGATGCCCATCACCGCGTTCTGGAACTGGTCGAGCATGAACGGCAGCGCCGCCAGGCCGGCCAGCAGTGCGATGGCGACAGCAGATTGTTCTCTGCCGGGGTTCGCCGCGCGCATGGCGAACAGCCCGGCCGCGATGGCGAGCATGGCCAGCAGCAGGCGGATCGTGCCCTTGTTCGCGCCGCCGATGGTCACCGCCGGCTGGCCGAGGACGACGACGGCGAGCAACAAGACGAACGGCAGCGCGATCACGGCCCAACGTGTCCACGCCGGGGCGCGCTCGTCGCGTGTGCGGCTCGCAGCGCGATGCAGGGCGATCGCCAGCGCGCCGCCGGCGACGCCGCCCAGCAGCACCACGAGGAACGGGCGCAGGAAGTCGAACGCCCCAAGCTGCCCGCGCGCGACGGCGAGCACGGGAGCGCCATACCACGCGGCCACGTTCGGCGGCGTGATCTTGTCGAGCACGGGCTGCACGCGCACGCCGTTGCCCAGCAGCGCCGCGAAGATGCCGACCAGGGCAGCGGTGAGCGCGCCGCAGACCGCGCCGGCGATCAGTGCCTGGCGCATGACCGTCGCCGGCGGGTGACGCTGCGCCTCGCCGCGCAACGCCAGCGCGACGATCACCGCAGTCACGATCGCCATGACGAACGGCGCGGCCTCGCCGAAGCGGCCGGGCAGGCCGATCAGGGTCAGGTAAGCCAGGATGCCGAACCCGATCAGGCCGATGTGGATGCCGCGTGGATCGCGCCGAGTCGTCGCGGTCATACCTTCTTCTCGGCGAGCGCCTCACCCAACAGCCCTTGCGGCCGGAAGATGAGCACCAGCACCAGCAGGACGAAGGCGATGATGTCCTTGTATTCGGCCGGGATGCCGAGCGCGCTCGGCCCGATGGATTCGGCGATGCCCAGCACCAGCGCGCCGACCATCGCGCCGGGGATGTTGCCGATGCCGCCCATCACGGCGGCGGTGAAGGCTTTGAGGCCGGGGATGAAGCCGCTGTTGAACTTGATCACCGAGTTGTGGAAGCCCAGCATCACGCCCGCCGCGCCGGCCAGTGCCGAGCCGAGCAGAAACGTGAAGGTGATGATCTGGTTTACGTCCACGCCCATGAGCGCGGCGGCGTCGCGGTCGGCGGCGACGGCGCGCATCGCTCGTCCCAGCCGCGTGCGCTGCACGATGACGAACAGCGCGCCCATCAGCGCCAGCGAGGTCAAGAAGATGATCAGGCCGGTGTAAGGGATGAAGACCGGCCCGATGCGGAAGCCGCCGGAGATGAGCGCCGGCCGCTGATACACCAGCGGGCTGACGCCGAAGATGAGCAGCACGGAATATTGCAGGAACAGCGACGCGCCGATCGCGCTGATCAACGGCACCAGCCGGGGCGCGTTGCGCAGCGGGCGATAGGCGATGCGCTCCAGCGTGACACCGGTAAGCATTGCGCCGATCATGCCAACCCCCATCACGGCCAACAGCGCGAGCGCGACCAAGCCGGCCGGGCCGCTCATCCAGCCCAGTGCCTGCGCAAGCTGTAGCGCGAAGAAGCCGGCCACCCCGCCGATCATCATCACCTCGCCGTGCGCGAAGTTGATCATCAGCAGGATGCCATACACCAGCGTGTAGCCCAGCGCCACCAGCGCATACACGCCGCCCAGCACCAGCCCGTTCACCAACTGCGACGCCCAAAACGTCAGGGGATAGCCCTCGGTCAAGCTGACCGCGACCGCGCGCGCGACGACGGCAACGACGATCAACAGCGCGATCGCGCGCGCGACCCAGCGCATCGTCTGCGCGCGGCGCTGCACATCGGATGCGACGACGAGAGACTGGGACACGATGCGGCTTTGAAGCGCCCTCACCCATCCCCTCTCCCGCATGGGCGGGAGAGGGGCGCAGGGGTGAGGGCGGGCTGCGCCTACTTCATGCCGAAGCCGAAGATCTGTTTGAACGCGCCGTTCTCGACGGTGAACACCTGCACGCCGCCCGCGCCGCACTCGCCGATCGGGCTGCAGGTCAGCGTGCCGGTGATGCCCTGCAGGCCGGAGGTCTCGCGGATGGCGCGGATCAGCGCCTCGCGGTCAATCACCAGGTTGCCCGCCGCATCGGTCTTGGCGACTTTCTTGATCGCCTCGACGATGAGCAGCACCGAGTCGTACGATTGGCCGTGGAATGGGCCGAGCTTGCTCGGCTCGATGCCGAACTTGGCCACGTACTTCTCGACGAAGGCGTCCATCTTGTCCTTCTGGGTGTCGCCGGCCACGAAGGACATGTAGGTGCCCTCGGCGGCGGCGCCGGCCGTGTCGAGGTATTGCTGGGTGTATGCGCCATCCACGCCCATGAACTTGGTGTTCTCTAGGCCGGCCACTTCCTTCATCTGCTGCGCGATCAGCGCGGCCTCGGTGGAGTAGCCGCCGAAGAAGATCAGGTCGGGCTGGCCGGCGCCGATCTTGGTGAGCGGCGCGCGGAAGTCGGTGTCGCCGACCTTGGCGCCTTCGAAGGCGACCACCTCGCCGCCCAACTTCTGGAAGGCATCCCGGAAGATCTCGGCGACGCCCTTGCCGTAGTCCGAGCTGTCGTGCATCACGGCGACCTTCTTGAAGCCCAGCTCCTTGAAGACGAACTCGGCGTCCACCTCACCCTGCAAAGCATCGCTCAGCGCCACGCGGTTGCACACATCGCAGTCCTCGCCGGTCACCGCCGGGTTGGTGGCGCTGGGCGAGACGAACGGGATGCGCGCCTTCTGCAGAATCGGCTTCAGGCCGAAGGTCTCGCCGGAGCAGGTGCCACCGGTTACTGCCACGATCGTCGGATCGGCGGCGAACTTGTTGCCTACCACCGTGCCCTGATCGCCGGAGCATGCGCCGTCCTCGGCGACCAGCTCGAACAGGAAGCCGTTCACGCCGCCGGCAGCGTTGGCGTCATCAATCGCGATCTCGGCGCCCTGGCGGATGTCCTTGCCGGGGTCGGGAATCGGGCCGGTGAGCGCGAACGAGCCGCCGATGCGGATCTTCCCGCCCGGCGGGATCACCACTTGGCCGGGGCCGGCAGCCGGCGCGGGCGCTTGGGTGGGTTCGGCGGGCGCCGGTGTCGGCTCAGCAGGCGCCGGGGTCGGCTCGGCCGGCGCTGGGGTGGGCGCGGCGGGCTGGGCCGGCGCGGCGGGTTGCGCCGGTACCGCGCAGGCCGCCAGCAGAGAACAAACCGTCAGACCGGTTGCGAACAAAAGAAGGGATCGAGCTTTCATCGTTTTCTCCTCTCGTGTGAAAAGGTGTTCTGATCCGAATTGGCCTATTGCATAGACAAATGTAATCGCAATCGTTGATGCGCACAAATCGAGACACAGAACGGGTGCATCCCCCAATCGGGGCAAACGCGCATGCCGGTAGGGCGCGCTCTGAATGGCCCGAATGGGCTACCGCAGCGCGCACTGCCGATGCATCGTCGGCGCGGAACGATGTCTGCGCCCCACCGCGTGACATGTTTGCCCCTAATATCGAAGGCTGCACCTGGCCGGCGCATCATCCGGCGTCCTCTTCTTCGTTTACACCCTCCTCCTGTTCTGAGTGCGCAGCCCTACACCTCAGCGGATCGCCCGGCGTGCTGCCGTGCTCAGCACATCCACGATGAATGTCGGGATGAGCGGCGCAGTAGCTTTGTGCCCTCGGGGTTACTTCTCAGGTAAGATGCAGGTGTGACGACTGCCAGAAAGATCAAGCTGACGTCGCTCGCGTCGTGCGCAGGTTGAGCCGGCAAGCTGAGTCCTGAGACTCTGGCCGCCGTGTTGCGACCGCTTCAACATCGCTTCCGGCCCGAGGACCATCCCGACTTGCTGATCGGCCTCGGCCAGCCAGACGATGCCGCCGTGTATCGTCTGTCAGATCAATACGCCATCGTCCAGACCGTGGATTTCTTCACGCCGGTGGTGGACGATCCCTACGCCTACGGCGCAATCGCCGCGGCCAACGCGATGAGTGACGTGTATGCCATGGGCGGCGAAGTGCTCTTCGCGCTCAACATCGCCGCGCTGCCGGACGATCTGCCCGGCGAGGTCGTGAGCGAGATCCTGCGCGGCGGCGCGGACAAAGTGGCCGAAGCCGGCGCGGTCATCGCCGGCGGTCACACCATCAAAGACAAAGAGCCGAAATACGGCCTGTGCGTCACCGGCGTCGTCAACCCGTCGGAGGTGATGGCCAAAGGCGGCGCGAAGCCCGGCGACGTGCTCGTGCTCACCAAGCCGCTGGGCGTCGGCGTGGTCACCACGGCCATCAAGCGCGACCTGGCCGATCCGGCGCACGTGGACGCTGCGGTGACCAGCATGTTGCGCCTGAATCGCAATGCCGCGCGCGCGGCGCGCAAGGTGGGCGCTCGTGGCGGCACCGACATCACCGGCTTTGGCTTGCTCGGCCATGCGCTGGAGATGGCCAACGGCGCTGGCGTGCGCTTCCGCTTCGCGTGGCGCGCGCTCCCCTTCTTGCCCGGCGCGCTGGAACACGGCCAGGACTGGGTGTTCCCCGGCGGCGCGGCGACCAATGAAGCGACTTACCGCCATCAGGTGCAGTTCGATCCCGCGTTGGAAAGCTGGCAACGTATGATGATCTTCGACCCGGAGACCAGCGGCGGCTTGCTCATCGCCATCGCCGCGCCAAAGGCCGACGCGCTGGTGCGCGAGCTGCAGGCCGGCGGCGACGAGGCGTTCATCGTCGGCGAGGTCGTCGAGGGCAGCGGCATCGTCGTGACGAGGTGACGTGACATGAGCGAGATGATCACGGTCAAATGCGCATGGCGCCTGCCCGACGACGCGCGCATCCACGCGACCTTCGACGCCGAGTTGATTGCGTACGACGACCGGCAGGATCGCTGGCTGGTGAGGCTGACCGGCGTGCGATCCACCGACGCGCCGGCCGAGGCACGCGCGCTCGTCGAGTCGCAAACCGGCAAATGGGCCTACGTGCCCAGCGAAGCGCGCCGGCTCGGCCTGACGCTGCCGCTGAAATATGAGACACTCACGGGCAGGATTCGGTTCTTCTACGCGGACGACCCGCGTGAAGGGAGGTGAAGCAATGCCAACTGCAAAACCTTCAACCAAACGTGTGACATCACGCAAGCGCAAGCCTGCCGGCAAGCCGGCGTTCCAAATCACCTATGCCAACCTGAGCAGCGCGCTGAGCGACCCGGATATGCTGGCGCGATTCGACAAGGCTTTCGCCAAAGTGCGTGCCAACATCGGCGAACATGCCCGCACCTATCCGATGTTCATCGGCGGCGTTGAACGCTTCGCGAGTGTGCAATTCGCCAAAACCACGCCGATTGATACCGGCCTGACCATCGGTTACTTCCAGAAGGGCGATGCGCAAGACGCCCACGACGCCATCGCTGCGGCGAAAGCGGCCTTCCCGACGTGGAGCGGAACGCCATGGAAGCGCCGCGTGGCGATGATGCGCAAGGTCGCGGCGCTGATCAACCGCCGGCTGTTCGACATCGCCGCTTGGGTCAGCATCGAGGTGGGCAAGAGCCGCGCCGAAGCCATCGGCGACGTCAAGGAGACCGCCGACTTGATTGATTACTACTGCGACCAGATGGAAGCGAACGACGGCTTCGAGAAGCCGCTGCTGCCGGAGGGCGGTGTGGGCACGTCGCGCAGCGTGCTCAAGCCCTATGGCGTGTGGGCGGTGGTGTCGCCGTTCAACTTCCCCATGGCGCTCACGGGCGGCCCGGCCGGCGCGGCGCTCATCGCCGGCAACACCGTGGTGATCAAGCCGGCCAGCGACACGCCGATGACGAGCTGGCTGCTTACCGAATGCCTGCGCGATGCCGGGTTGCCGGCCGGCGTCTTCAACTACGTCACCGGGCCGGGCAGCACGGTGGGCGAGGCGCTGGTCAGCAACCCCGACGTCGCCGGCATGACGTTCACCGGCTCGTTCGACGTCGGGTTCAGCTTGATCCAGCGCTTCAGCCAGCGCATGCCGCGCCCGCTGATCGCCGAGATGGGCGGCAAGAACGCGGTGATCGTGAGCGACAAGGCCGACTTGGAGAAGGCGGCCGAGGGCGTGGTGCGCGCTGCGTTCGGCCTCAGCGGGCAAAAGTGCAGCGCGACCAGCCGGGTGTATGTGCACCGCGCGGTGAAAGACCCATTCGTGGATTTGCTCAAGCGCAAAACCGAGGCGCTGAAGGTGGGCGACCCGACGCAGGCCGGCGTGTTCACCGGGCCGGTGTGCAATCGCGGCGGCTACCAGACCTTCCAGCGCGCCGTCGAACAAGCGCAGCGCGACGGCGGCATCTTCGTCACCGGCGGCCACGTGCTCACCGAAGGCGATTTCGCCAAAGGCTTCTTCTGCGCGCTCACCATTGTGGACGGCCTGCCGCTCGACCATCCGCTGTTCTGCGAGGAGCTGTTCACGCCGTTCCTGCTGGTGGCGGCCGTGGATTCGCTGGAGCAAGCGATGGCCGAGGCGAACAAGGTGCAATACGGCCTGACGGCAGGGTTCTTCAGCAAAGATCGCAAGGAGGTCAAATACTTCCTCGATCACATCCAGGCCGGCACGGTGTATGTGAATCGCGAGCGCGGCGCGACCACCGGCGCCTGGCCGGGCAACCAGAGCTTTGGCGGGTGGAAGGCCAGCGGCAACACCGGGCGCGGCGCCGGCGGGCCATACTACCTGCAGCAATATATGCGCGAGCAGAGCCAGACGGTGTTCTAAGGCCTACGCCGGCTCAACCCACTTCGAGCTGCACGGTCACTTCGTCGCCTTCGACGAGGCGCTCCGCTTTGCGCACAGCCGCCTTGATCGGCACGAGGAACCGGCCGTCTTTTGGGAACAGCGAAGTCGTGAACGCGGTTTCGCCGATCCGAACGCGGGCGGGGATCACGCCCCAGCCATACGTCACGATCCGCTGGATGGCTTTTAGCTCCTGGCTCTCCTGCTCCGGCACAGCGACGAAGTAGTGCGGGGCGGGTCCTCGCCAATGGAAGATTCGCCCGGTGAACTCCAGTCGTAGATGCATCGCGTGGGTTCGACTCAATCGCGCATGATTGAGAGTGCTTCGCGATGTTCGCGGTGGTGTTCGAGCGAGCCGAGGAGCACATCGGCTGGCGCGTAGCCTTTCAACCACGGATACCGCGCCGCGTCGAATAGCGTCGCCTCCGGCAGCGCCGCGCCTAATTCCACGAACTTCAGAAACCCGCTGTGCCACGCGCCGTATACATCCGGCCATGCGCGATCGCGGTTACGCTGGTAGATGCGGGCGTTGAATTGCTCGAGGTGCTCCTCGGACTCCGGGTCTTCTCCGTTCAGCCAGTCGGGCAGGACCGGCTCGCCACCGTGCAATGCTGCTTCCATGCGCGCGATGGACACTTGTTGCCATGCCCACAGATGTGCGATCACATCTTTGACGGACCACGCCGTGTGTGGCTGCGGCATCATGATTTGTGCGTCGCTCAGGCCGGCGAGCAACGCCTCCCAACACTGGAGTTCATCGCGAAGCGATGCAAGGATGCTGCGTTTGTCTTGACTCATGGCGCTTCGATCACACGTTGATGATCATCGTTTTTGCTCAGCTTCCTAACCGGCCTTCTCTCAACTCAAACCGGTCGGGGTGTGCAAACAAGTAACCCCAGCCGTCAACCTCCGGCGTGGCGATGCCCATGCTGCTCAGGATGGTGGTAATGTTGGTGCGATGCTCGATGCCGTGGTTGATGACTTGAATGAAGAGGTGCCGTGCCTGGTAATCCATCGTCAGGCCATTCTCTTCCTCGTGCACCATCTGAGTCGGCGGGACGCGCTGGACGACGTCGAGGAGCGCAGCGGCCACCTGCTCGGCAAAAGCGGCAATGTTATCTATCGAGGGTTTATCTTCCCACCGGAAAGGCGGTTGAGGGCGCTGGCCGGTGAGGCGGCCGATGTAGTCAGCCTCGGCCCAGATTATGTGCCCCAACGTGTCGTAGATGCTGCCATACGTCCCGGGCGCAGCAGCGTTGAGCTGGTTGGCATCGAGCCTCCGGCAAGCGGCGATGATTTGTGCGTTGGCCCAGTTGTTGTAGCGAATCAGTTCGACGAGGGTAGGTTCGGGTTGGAATTCCGCCATAGATTACCCTCCCGCCATCGCCCCGACGACCATGAACGGCTCTTCGCCTTTCGCGACCGCGTCGGGCAGCGGTGCATCCGGAGATTCATGCGACCAATCCTCGCCACACGCGAAGAAACGAATGAAGTCGCGGCGCTGTTGCGTGGACTGGTCGCGGATGGTCCCACGCAGCACCGGGTAGCGCGCTTCGAGCGCATCGAGGATCGCGCGCAGGGTGACCGGAGGTGCCACCTCGAGCGCGACCTCGCGGCCGACGCCGGCCAGTGTGCGCAGATGGTGGGGCAGGATCACTCTGATCATCAGGATATCGGCATCGTGCATCGGGCTGCCCTACTCACGCACGTAGCGCAGGTGCGTGGCCTTCGGACTATCGAGCACCTTATCAATTCGATACCGCGGCAGGGTTTCGTGCAAGTTCTCGAAGAGGCGTCTTCCGCCGCCGAACAGCACAGGCACTAGGGCGATTTCCAGTTCGTCAACGACGCCCAGGTTCAAGTACTGCTGGATCACGTCCGCGCCACCCGCGATGCGGATATCGCGACCGCCCGCAGCTTCACGCGCTTGTTCGAGGGCGCTCTGCGCGCCGTCGTTGACGAAGTAGAACGTCGTGCCACCCGGCCGGACCCAAGGTTCGCGCTTCTCATGGGTCAGGACGAATACCGGAGTGTGAAACGGCGCTTCCTCCGGCCA
Organism: Candidatus Roseilinea sp.; assembly: GCA_025055235.1. Taxonomy (GTDB): domain Bacteria; phylum Chloroflexota; class Anaerolineae; order J036; family Brachytrichaceae; genus JAAFGM01. The sequence goes on from JANWYN010000098.1 coordinate 17,354, forward strand.
ACCGCGCTCACCGCCATCGAACATGCGCTTGCCCATGATGTTGGCGCCAGTGCGCTCCGCGGTGTGGCGAAGCATGTCATTGACCGGGCCGGTCTCACCACCCGGTCCGAGCTTGAGGTTGTCGCGGAAGTACTGCTGATCGAAAACCCAGCCCATCAGCGCACCCCATTTTGCGCCCCAGTTCTTGAACTCAGGCTTATCCCAGTTCTCCATGGTCATGCCTTCCGGCGCCATGTAGCCGTCAAGGCTGAGGCTGATGCTTACGAATATCTTGCTCATCACCTCTCTCCACTTAGCGAGGGTCTCAAACTTCAATGCAATTAATCTTTTGTCTGCATAACCGTGACAGCGACCCAATTGCCATTCCCGCGCACTCCCTGCTTATGCAGGGATGAGAGGGAATCCAGCGATGCGCAGGCGCTGGATGCCTCTGTCACCCCTGCGAAGGCAGGGGCATCCCCGCGCAGGCGGGGAATTCGGGGGCATGACGGCCTTCAGGCAAGCATATTGCGATTCTTGAGACGCTCTCTTAGGATGTTTGCCGACCAGATTCATCTGCACTGCGCCAAAGAACAGCGGCTTTTTGTTCTTCTGGATGTGCCGCGTGTCCACGTACAGCTCACTCGCGGTATCGTTCTTCACATCAAGCCGATCAGCATACGGGCGCATGATCGCTCGCAGCCGGTCGAATACGGGTGTCAGGTTCATCATGGATTTCTACGCCAGCGTCTGCACTTCTACCGAATACACCGGCGGCAGGTCGCGCGCGATGGTCGTCCACTGGTCACCACCGTCGGGCGAGCAGTACACCTGACCGCCGGTGGTGCCGAAGTAGATGCCGCACGGGTCGAGTGTATCTACTGCCATCGCGTCGCGCAGCACGTTGACGTAGCAGTCTCGCTGCGGCAGGCCGTTCGTCAGCGCTTCCCACCCGTCGCCGCCCGTCCGGCTGCGATAGACGCGCAGCTTGCCCTCCGGTGGGAAATGCTCGCTGTCGCTCTTGATCGGCACGACGTAGATCGTCTCCGGCTCGTGCGCGTGCACCGCGATCGGGAAGCCGAAGTCGCTGGGCAGGTTGCCGCTCACCTCGCGCCACATCTCGCCGGCGTCGTCGCTGCGCATCACGTCCCAGTGCTTTTGCATGAACAACACGCCGGGGCGCGATGGATGCATGGCCATGCCATGCACGCAATGGCCGACCTCGGCTGCCGGGTCGGGCAGCTCATACGGCGACTTCAGCCCCTGGTTGATCGGCCGCCACGTCTGCCCGCCATCGTCGGTGCGAAACGCGCCGGCCGCCGAGATGGCGACGTAGATGCGCTGTGGGTCACGCGGGTCGAGCAGAATCGTGTGCAGGCACAGGCCGCCCCCGCCCGGCTGCCACAAGTTGCCCTTCACCTCGCGCAGACCGGCCAGCTCGCGCCAGGTCTGCCCGCCATCGGTGGACTTAAACAGCGCCGCATCCTCGACGCCGGCGTAGACCGTGTCAGGGTCGGTGAGCGACGGCTCGAGATGCCACACGCGCTTGAACTCCCACGGGTGCTGCGTGCCGTCGTACCACTGGTGCGTGCCGGGCACGCCTGCATACTTGAAGTCGTTACCCACTGGCGTCCACGTCTTGCCGCCGTCGTCCGAGCGCTGGATCAGTTGGCCGAACCAGCCGGTAGATTGTGAGGCGTAGATGCGGTTCGGATCCACGGGCGATCCCTTGAGGTGGTAGACCTCCCAGCCGGCGAAATGCGGCCCGCTGATCTCCCATCGCTCACGTTTTGCATCCGATGTGAAAATGAACGCGCCCTTGCGCGTGCCGACGAGCACTCTGACTTGGATCATTGATTGCTCCTCTCTCTCATAAGAGATGATTGATGATTGATGATTGATATTCACAATCCGCAGCCCCTCGAACAAGGATGTACCATTAGGGGACGCTCTCTGCAGCGTTCCCTGCTGCTGGCCGCTGCGGAGAACCCGCCCTACAAGCACATCAATTCTTTTGGGACACTCACCTGGAAGCGCGCGAGCGTTCAATCTGCAGGTTTGCGAGTCAGTCTGATGTATGGACATGTTAGAACAAATGTTCAGTCTTGTCAATCCTCTTATGGTTTGATTCGCCCAATGCGCCTTCGCGCCTTCGTGGTTAATTCAAAAGACGTGATAGAGTAGCCGGCGGCATGCAACGATTGACGCACCGCGCCCTGGCCTACTACCAGTTCGACGCGCTGCGTGAGGCGAATGTCAACCACGGCGTCTTCACCCGCCTGGGCGGCGTGAGCGAAGGGCCGTGGGCCTCGTTGAACATGAGCCGCAGCACCGGCGACGCCGCCGAGCCGGTGCGTGAGAACCGCCGGCGCGCGCTCGATGTGCTGGGCCTGACGCCGGAGCGATCGCTCACCTCGTGGCTGGTGCACGGCAACCACGTGCGCGTGGTCTCGCGCGACGATCTGCGGGTCGCCGGCGCGAACGACGTGCACGCCGACGCGATGATCACCCGCGACCGCGGCCTGGCGCTCACGCTGCGCTTTGCCGATTGCGCGCCGGCGCTGTTCTACGATCCTATGAAAGGTGCGATCGGCATCGCGCACGCCGGCTGGCGCGGCATCGTCAACGGTGTGTTGATCGAGACGGTGCGCGCGATGCAGCGCGCGTTCGGCTCGCGCCCGCAGGACATCATCGCCGGCATCGGCCCGTGCATCGGCCCTGCCAAGTTCGAGGTGGGCGAGGACGTGGCGGCGCAGATCCAGGCCGCAGTGCGGGCGCCGGTCGTGCTCCGCATGGAAGACGGGGAGACAAAGGGACAAGGGGAAGTTCGCCCTGTCACCTCGTCACCCGGTCACCCCGTCATCGGCAAGCCGAAGCCGCGCGTTGACCTGTGGGCGGCGGCGTGCGCGCAACTCGAAGCTGCCGGCGTGGGGCGCGTCGAGGTCGCGGCGATCTGCACGGCCAGCGACACGCGCGAGTGGTTCAGCCATCGCGCCGAGCAGGGCAAGACCGGCCGCTTCGGCGTCATCATCGCGTTGGATTGATCGTCTCGCCGGCGCGCTCAGCGCACGGCCAGCGGCACGAACACGCGCTGCTGAGACGCACCCAGCGTCGCGCGCGCCGACCAAATTTGCCGCTGCGTGTTGCGGTTGTCGCGCCAGATCAGGTTGGCGCGCGCCGATCCGCCGCTGCCGGTCACGGCAAGCCGCGTACCGCCTTGTCGCGCAATATTCGGGGTGGAGCCCTGGTTGTCCTCGACCGGGGTGATCACGGTGAACGAATCGCCTTGGTCGGTCGAGACGGCGAAGTAAAGATCACCGTTGGTGTAAATCGAGTTCCAGAACGCCACGACCTGGTTGTCGTCGCTGACCTTCAGGTCTAAGGAAGTCACGTCGGTGGCGGCGCTAGCCGTGTAGAGCGTCTTCGGTGACGTCCACGACGCGCCGAGGTCGGTTGACCGGCGAATGAAGATGCTCTTGTTGAGTTCCTGCTGATACATCGCAACCAGCGTTCCGTTCGGCGCAAGCGCCAGCCGCGGGTAATAGCCCGGGCCGGGCGTGATGGGGAAGTTCGGGCCGAAGCTCTGGCCGCGGTTGGTGGAGCAAGCGCCGTAGATGGCGGATGCGCGGCGGTCTTCCCAGCCGGCGCAGATCGTATTGCCGCGCATGGTCAAGCTAAGCAGCGGGCCAACACCTCCCAGCCGGCCGCCGCGGCCGTTGCCCGCGCCTTCGCTTACCTTGACCGTGTTGATCTGTTCGTTAGTCAGGTCAACCGAGCGCAGGAAGATGTCGTAGCCGTCGCCGTTGACGTCGTGCAAAAGCATGTAGAGCACGCCGGTGTCCGGCGCAACGACGATCTCCGGCGTTTGCCGGCCGGTGCTGATGCTGTCGTCGGCATCCCAGATGGTGACTTCGGTGAAGCTCGCGCCGCCGTTGTCCGAATAGGCCAGCTGCACGTCGTTATAGCGACTCTGGCCGCCACAGCGATTGTCCGATGAAGAGCCGGAACACCGCCTGATGGTCCAGGCGATCCAGATCTGATTGTTCGGGCCGAGCGCGATCACCGGGTAATCGAGAGTGCCCTCGTAGTCCGGGTTGCTCACGCGGACGTTGCTGCCCCAGGTTGCGCCGCCGTCGGTGGACTTAGCCATATAGATTGAGTAGTCCACCCCGCCCGGGGTAAGGAGGTAATTGCGTTGGTCAATCCAGACGGCATACACCGTGTTGCCCTGCGCCGCGATGTGGGGGGTATCGGCGTCCGCCGGGCTGACCAAGCCGCCATCGGTGACGCGAACATTCGGGCCGACGATGCCGACGTTAGCACAGGCCGTATGCGACAAGATGAGGAGCGAGAGCAGTGAACTGAGCAAAGCTGCGCTTCTTTTCTTCATGGATATCTACTCCGTTGCACAGTATGCAGTTGTGGAGGACCAAGGCGAATAGCCGAACCAGTGCAATGTAGTACTTCGTTTCGGCCTTTTCGCAAGTGGCTCTGGCAGCGGACGCGCGCTCACTCGTCGTAGATCTCGGATGGATCCACGGGCGTCAGCCGGGGGATGAAGCGCGGCACAGCCTTCAGATAGCGTTCGTATTGCGCGCCAAAGCGCCTGCGCAGCTCGCGCTCCTCCAGCCGCAGTTGCATCGCCAGTTGCGCGATGTAGACGACCAGCGTGAAGACCAGGAACCAGTTCTGCGTGAGCAGCGCCGTGCTCCCGATCAGGGTCATGTCGGTGACGTAGAGCGGGTTGCGCACGTAGCGATACGGGCCGGAGACCACCAGGCGCTGCGGCACGTCATAGCGCTCGGCCATCTCGCCCGGCGGGAAGAGCGCCGGCACGAACAGCAGGCGCTTCCAGCCCATCTGCCCCGCCGCCCACACACCGATCAACACCGAGACAAGCACGCCGAGTCCGCCGATCGCTTGCAGCCAGATTGGGCCGGACCACGTCCAGTTCAACCAGGCCGGCGCGAAGGCGATCAACAGCAGCGACGTGCCGATCCACATCAGCCCGACCTCGACCAAGTACCAGCCGAGCAGGCCGCGGCGCTTCACCCAGGCGCGCCAGCGCTCGAGCATCGGATACGTGCAGAGGTCAATCACCACCATGCCCAGGTAGAACGCCGCGACGTAGATCGGCAGCAGCGTCCACCGGCCGATTAGCGCGTCGCCGGTGACGCAGACGATGAACGAGAGCAGCCACAGCCACGCCGGGCCGCGATGCCATTCCACACGAGCAGAGTCCAATGTTTCTGACGAAGGGTTACGCACAGCCATACCGGCGATTGTATGGAAGAAACGCCGGTCATGGCACGAGCGCGCGCTGCACTTCTTCGTAGATCGGCAACGGCTCCAGCGACGGCGTGACGAAGGTGAAATGGTCGCGATAGCCGCGCGCCGGCGCCGGCAACTTGAACACCCAGAACGCGACGCAGCGCACCCACGGCCAATGCACCCGGGCATAGTCGAGCGCGCGGATCGTGTAGTCAATGCGCTGTGCCGGCGTCACGCCGTTCACCCAATTCACGTCGTCGTTCCAGCCGGCCTCGGTGATATAGATGGGCGCGTCGTCGCCGTGCACAAGCATGGTCGCGCGCAGCAGCTCGACGCGACGGAAGTTGATCTTTTCGGGCGCCGGCGGTTCCTCGGGCGGCATCGTCGTGCCGTAGCTGTGGACGGCGAGGGCGTCCCAGGGGAGGTTGGAGGTTGGGGTTTGGAGATCGGCGAGCGTGGCATACATCTCCTCCAGATAGGCCAGATCGCTCAGTGCTACGTCACGGTTGCGCTCGGTCGTCGGCGCGAGCGCGCCGGCCAGCACGATGGCGTCGGGGTTGGCCTGCTTGATGGCGGGATAGACGGCGCGTAGCATCTCTACGTAGGCCGCCGGATCCACGCGGCGCATGCCCCATTCGTTTTGCAGGTTCGGCTCGTTCCAGATGATGAAGTGCGACACGCGGCCTTTGAAGTGCGACGCAAACGCCGCGGCGAAGTTGGCGAAGTCATCGTAGTGCGGCGGGTCGAGATGCGTAAACGTGGAATCCGGCGGGCGCGCCCACTCGGGCACAAAGCCCAGCCGGGCGATCACCGTCAGCCCCTGGCGATTGGCGTGATCCACGATGCGATCCGCGCCGGAGAAGTCGCGCTGCCCCTTCGCCTTCTCGTAGTACGCCCAGGGGAAGAATTCGACGATCCACGGCGCGCCCATCTCGCGCACCATTTCCAGCCCGCGCTTGATCTTCCACGCCTCGGCCTCCTCGACGAAGCGCGTGTGCATGCCGGCCAGCACGTTGCGCGTGACTACGCTTTGCTGCGGGCCGAGCGTGACCAGCAACTGCGGCGGGCGCACGTGCAGCAGCAGCCAGGCCAGCGCGACGAACGCGAGGAGGGGGATGAGGCGACGGGGGATCATTGGTCGGTTGGTAATTTGGTAATTGGTAACTGGGAATTGGCAAGTAATTGGCAATCGGTAACTTGTAGTCTGCTCACGCGGCGCGGTGATCGTCGCCCATCGTACAAGACGCTAAAATGTGCCGCAATCGAACATCTCGTAGGCCGCATATGCGCCGGCCTGCGTCATTCAGGAGAACCCCGTCATGAGTTTCATCGAGTCCGTCTTCGCGCGTGAGATCCTCGATTCGCGCGGCAATCCCACCGTCGAGGTGGACGTGATCCTCGAAGACGGCGCCCACGGGCGCGCCAGCGTGCCCAGCGGCGCCAGCACCGGCGAGAACGAAGCCGTGGAGCTGCGCGATGGCGACAAGCAGCGCTACGGCGGCAAGGGCGTGCGCAAAGCCATCAACCATATCAACACCGAGATCGCCGCCGCGCTCGAAGGCTGGCCGGCCACCGATCAGACCGGCATTGACAAATTGCTCAACCAACTGGACGGCACCGAGAACAAGTCGAACCTAGGCGCGAACGCCATCCTCGGCGTCAGCCTGGCCGTGGCGCGCGCGGCGGCCAACAGCCTGGGCATGCCGCTGTATCGCTACATCGGCGGCGTGAACGCGCACGTGCTGCCTACTCCGATGATGAACATCCTCAACGGCGGCAAGCATGCCGACAACAGCACCGACTTCCAGGAGTTCATGATCCTGCCGGTCGGCGCGCCGTCGTTCGCCGAAGCGCTGCGCTGGGGCGCGGAGTGCTATCACGCCCTGCACAAGGTGCTGAAGAGCAAAGGCTACAGCACCAACGTTGGCGATGAAGGCGGTTTCGCGCCCTCGCTGAAGAGCAACGTCGAGGCCGTCGAGGTCATCCTCGAAGCGATCGTCAAGGCCGGCTATACGCCCGGCGATCAGATCGCCCTCGGCCTCGACCCGGCTGCCAGCGAGATCTACGAGAAGGGCAAGTATCGCCTGGCCAAGGAGGGCAAGGTGCTCGGCACGGACGAGATGATCGCCTATTGGGAAAACTGGATTCGCCAGTATCCCATCGTCTCGATCGAAGACGGCCTCTCCGAGCACGACTGGGACGGCTGGGCCAAATTCACCGCCGCGGTCGGCGACAAGGTGCGGCTGGTGGGCGACGACCTGCTGGTGACCAACGTTAAGTTCGTCGAGCGCGCCATCCGCGAGAAGGCGTGCAACGCGCTGCTGTGCAAGGTGAACCAGATCGGCACGCTGAGCGAGACCATTGCCGCGGTGACCATGAGCCTGCGCGCCGGCTGGGCGGTGGCCGTGTCGCACCGCAGCGGCGAGACCGAGGACACGACGATCAGCGATCTGGTGGTGGCGCTGAACACCGGCCTGATCAAGACCGGCGCGCCGGCCCGTGGCGAACGCACTGCTAAGTACAATCAGCTCTTGCGCATCGAGGAAGAGTTGGGCGAAGGTGCGCGCTATGCCGGTCGCATGGCGCTGAAATCATGAATCATCAATCATCAATCATGAATCATCAATCATGAATCATGATTGATGATTAGAGGAGGACGCGATGAACGCGAGTCGTTTGGTTGTATTAAGCGTGTTGGCGATTGCGCTGGTCGCATGCAGCGCCGGCGAGGGACCGCAGCCGATCGCGACGATCAGCCCACATATCACGACGCTGAGCGAGCCGTCGGTCGAAGTGGAATCACAATCGCAGGTGAGCGGGCCGATCACGTTCATAGACTTCTACGCCGAATGGTGCACGGTGTGCAAGCAAACCACGCCGCTCGTGCACCGGCTGCGCGAGGAGTTCAAGGACGACGTGATCTTCGTATCGTACGACGTGGACGCGCCGGCCAGCCGCGACGTCGTGCGGCAATATCGCATCACCGGCGTACCGACCTTCATCATTCTGGACAACAAACAAGAAGTGATCAGCCGCTTCAGCGGCGGCTTCGGCTATGCCGATATGAAGCAAAAGCTGGAGCGCTACACGCGCAAGAATTAGCCGGGGCGACAAACGGCATGCCACACGGCTGAGCCATGATTGACATTAGCCAACTTCCCATGCGCGTCGCCATCGGCCAGGTGAACGAGCTAAGCGACGAGTTCCTCGACTTCGCCCGGCAGATGGGGTTGCAGGACGTGCAGATGAACCTCTATGAGCTGCCGCCGGGGATGAAAGACACCGGCCGGCTGGAATTCCAGGACCTGCTGCGGCTGCGCAGCCGGGCCGAGGATCGCGGCCTGCGCCTGATCGCCATCGAGAACGTGCCGATCCGCTTCTACGACAAGATCATGCTGGGCAAAGAGGGCCGCGAGCGCCAGCTCGAGAACATGCAGGAGACGATTCGCAACCTGGGCCGGGCCGGCATCCCCATCTTCGGCTATCACTTCGTCGTCACCGGCGTGTGGCGCACGGGCTGGGATACGCCCATCCGCGGCGGCGCCATCAGCAACGGTTTCAAGCTGGCGCTGGCGCAGCGCGCGCCGCTGTCCTTTGACCGCGAATATTACGAAGACGAGATGTGGGCCAACTACCACTGGTACATGGAGCGCATCCTGCCGGTGGCCGAGGAATACAATGTGCGCATGGCACTGCACCCCGACGACCCGCCCGTGCCCAAGCTGGGCGGCGTGCCGCGCCTGTTCCGCAACTTCGAGAACTTCAAGCGCGCCATGGAAGCCCACCCCAGCCCGATGCACGGCCTGGACTACTGCCATGGTTGCTGGAGCGAGATGCGCGGCGGCGCCGGTGTGCTGGAGAGCATCGAATACTTCGGCCGGCAGGGTCGCATCTTCTATGTGCACTTCCGCGATGTGAAAGGCAGTTGTGACGACTTCACCGAGTGCTTCCTGGGCGAAGGCAACAGCGACATGTTCCAGGTGATGCTGGCGCTCAAGCGGGTCGGGTTCAACGGCTTCATGATTGACGACCACGTGCCGGCGCTGGTGAACGACTCGCCGTGGCGTCATCGCGGGCACGCCTTCGCCACCGGCTACATGCTCGGCCTGCTGCAGGCGGTCAATGCGATCAGCGAGAGCGCTATTAGAGCAGAGTCCTAATTGGTGTAGGGCGCGGGCGCACTATTACTCGGGCGTTTGATCGTCTTTCCCGCGAAATCCCCGCCTCCGCGGGGATGACAGGGAATCCAGCCATGTGCAGTTTCTAAGATGCCCGATTCCTTGAGATCGCTTTGCGATCTGGATATAAGCTGCTCACAGGCATTGAGATCGCGAAACGACTGGAGTATCTATCTGAGTCAAATGCATCTGATCTGGCCAAAGAGCTGCGTGAAATCATCTCGATGCTGGTCGGTCTGATGCGAAGCCTGAGCAAGAGCGCAAGAACAGACACACCGCCAGTTGCCGTGTTCCTTCTTGGCTCTTGGTTCTATTATTCGAGGAGTCGCATGAAAATCGAAACCGCCGTCGTCCTCGGTGCCGGCACGATGGGCGGGGGGATCGCCGCCCTGCTCGCCAGCGTCGGCATTCCCGTCACACTGCTCGATCTGCCGGCAGAAGAGGGCGACCGCAATCGCATGGTCAAAGCACTGTGGGAGCGGCAACTCAAAGCCAGCCCTGCCGCGCTGTTCTACCCCGATGCCGCCCGGCGCGTGACGCTGGGCAACATGGAGGACGACTTCGACGCCGTCGGCCGGGCCGATTGGATCATCGAGGCGATCATCGAGCAGTTGGGTCCAAAGCAGGCGCTGATGGCGCGGGTGGACGCGGCGCGCAAGCCCGGCAGCATCGTCTCGTCGAACACGAGCGGCATTCCGATTCACGCCATCGCCCAGGGCCGCAGCGACGACTTCCGCCGGCACTTCCTCGGCACGCACTTCTTCAACCCGCCGCGCTACCTCAAGCTGCTCGAGATCATCCCGACGGCGGATACGCTGCCCGAAGTCGTGGCATTCATGCGCGACTTCGGCGCGAAGCGGCTGGGCAAAGGCGTGGTGATCGCCAAGGATCGCCCCAACTTTATCGCCAACCGCATCGGCGCGTTCATCGGCCAATACCGCATGCAGGCCGCGATTGACAACGGCTATACCGTCGAAGAAGTAGATGCGCTGACCGGACCGATCATCGGCAACCCGAAGACCGGCACCTTCCGCTTGGCCGACCTGGTGGGGCTGGACGTGATGGCGCATGTGGTGAACAACCTGTATGAGTATGTGCCGGAGGACGAGAGCCGCGAAGCATTCGTCATCCCAGAGGTGATGAGGCGGCTGATCGAGCAGAAGGCGCTCGGCAACAAGACCGGCGCCGGCTTCTACAAGAAAGTCACGGCGCCTGACGGCTCGACCGAGTATCACGTCCTCAACCTGCAGACCATGCA
>JANWYN010000115.1 GCA_025055235.1 Candidatus Roseilinea sp.
TGGTGTCGTTGGTGTCATTGGCAGTGACACTACCGACACCACTGACACTACTGACACTATTGACACCACCGACACCATTCACACTACCAACACCTGCCACGACGAACCGCCGCGTGATGTCCTGCGGCCGGGTGATCGCGCCGCCGATGCACACGGCATGTGCGCCGAGCGCCAGCGCGTGCGCCACCTGCTCGGGCAGGTAGAAGCGCCCTTCGGCGATGATCGGCTTCGTCAAGCGACCGGCCAGCTCTGCCACAAACGCCAGGTCGGGGCCGTCGGTCATCGGACGGCCGTGCGGCCAGGTGTAGCCGGCCAGCGTCGTGCCGATGTAATCCGCCCCCAGCGCCTCGGCCAGCAGAGCGTCTTCCAGACACGCGCAGTCGGCCATCACCGGCTTGCCCAGCACGTTGCGGATGAACGGGATCAGGTCGTCGAGTGTTGCGCCGCCGGGGCGCGGGCGTGGCGTGGCATCCACGGCGATCACATCGCATCCGGCGCGAGCGATGGCCTCGGCAGCGGCGCGGTGCGGCGTGATATACACCGCGCTGTCCGGCGAGCGCAGCTTCCAGAGACCGATGACCGGCAAGCGGACGGCCTGCCGGATGGCGGCGATGTCCTCCGGCCCGTTGGCGCGGATGGCCACTGCACCGCCGATCTCGGCTGCGCGCGCCATGGCCGCCATGATAGGCGCGCCGAACAGCGGCTCGCCTTCGGCAGCCTGGCATGAGACGATTAGCCCGCGAGGAATCAACGTCATAGCGTCACCAGATCGTCTGCGTGGATGAGCATCGGCGCGTAGTTGTAGCCGAGGATCTTCTCGATCTGGTCGGAGCGCTTGCCGGCGATGCGCGAAGCGTCACGCGCGCTGTAGCGCGTAATGCCGCGGGCCACCTCGCGGCCCTGCGCATCGCGCACGGCGACGAACTCGCCGCGCTCGAACTCGCCGACGACTTCCTTCACCCCGACCGGCAGCAGGCTCTTGCCGCTTCTCAGCGCGCGCACCGCGCCGTCGTCGGCCACGAAGGCGCCGCTGGTGCGCTCCGACAGAATCCAGCGCTTGCGGCTCTCGATCTGCGTGACGACCGGCAAGAAGCGCGTGCCGACCGGCTGGCCACGGACGGCGTCCAGGATCACGTTGGGGCGCGCGCCATGCGCGACGACCATGCTCGCGCCGGCGCGCGTCACCAGCTCGGCAGCCTGAATCTTCGTGCTCATGCCGCCCACGCCGAGGCCGGTCTTGCTGCCGCCGGCCAGCGCGCGGATGCGGTCGTCAATCTCGCGCACTTCGCCGATCAACTTCGCGTTCTTGTCCTTGCGCGGGTCGGCGGTGAACAGGCCGTCTATGTCGCTGAGGATCAACAACAGGTCGGCGTCCAGCACGTTCGTCACCAGCGCGGAGAGGTTGTCGTTGTCGCCCACGCGGATCTCCTCGGTGGTCACTGCGTCGTTCTCGTTGACGATGGGCAGGATGTTGTGGTCGAGGATGGTCAGCAAGGTATCGCGCGCGTTCAGGTAGCGCCGCCGGTCACTCAGGTCGGCGCGGGTGAGCAGCACCTGCGCCACGCGCACGTCGAACATGCCGAAGACCTGTTCCCACAGCGCCATCAGGTGCGTCTGGCCGACGGCGGCCAGCATCTGCTTCTCAGGCAGCGTCTTAGATTGAGATGCCGGGTTTCTGTCAGTCATCCCCAGCCGCTCGCGCCCGGCGGCCATCGCGCCGGACGACACCAGCACCACGCGCACGCCCTGCTCGCGCGCACACACGATCTGCTGCGCGATCTCGAGCATGCGCCGGCGGTTGAGGTGCGACGTGCCGGCGGTGAGCGTGCTGGTGCCGACTTTCACGACGAGCGTTTCAACGGTGGGCGTCGCGGTCACGCGCGGGATTATAGAATCGTGATTCGAGACTCAGACCGCGAAGGACGCGAAGCAAGACGAATGGCTTCGTGCCCTTTGTGCTCTTCGTGGTGAAAGAAATTGATCTACCGAATCGAAGTCCGCGCCAAGCCTGGATTCAACGACGCGCGCTGCGCTGCCATAGCTGCCGACATTCAAACGCTCGGCATCTCCGCGCCGGTCGCCGTCGAGATCGCCGACCTGTACTTCCTCGGCGGCGCGCTCGATGACAGCGACGCCTCGCGCATTGCCGAGCAGCTCTTATGCGATCCGGTCACGCAAACATACGCGCCGGGCGCATCGCCGCAGCCGGCGGGGGCGCACATTGTCGAAGTGGTGCTGCGCCCTGGCGTCACCGACGCGGTCGCCGACGAGCTGGTGCGCGCGGCGCGCGAGCTGGGCGTGAATGGCATCGAACGCGCGGCCACCGGCGCCCGCTACACACTGCACGGCGCGCTCGATGCAGAACAAGTCACGCGCATCGCCCGGCGCTTGCTGGCGAACGAAGTCATCCAGACGTTCAGCATTGATGCGCCGATCCAGCCATACCTTGATTACACAGCAAGCGAGAACCCACACATCGAAGTCATCCCCATCCGCGGTGCGGACGATGACGCGCTGATGCGGCTGAGCCGCGAGCGCCGGCTGGCGCTCAACCCGGAGGAGATGCGCGCCATTCGCGATTACTTCATCGAGATCGGCCGCGACCCCACCGACGCCGAGATCGAGACGCTGGCCCAAACGTGGAGCGAGCACTGCGTGCACAAGACGTTCAAGGCGAAAATCGAGATTAGAGATTCGAGATTGGAGATTGAAGGAGCACAATCTCCAATCTCCAATCTCCAATCTCCAATCGTTGATGGCCTGCTCAAAACCTACATCAAACGCGCCACGGACGAGATCGCTGCGCCATGGGTGAAGAGCGCGTTCGTGGACAACGCCGGCGTGATCGCCTTCGATGACGAATTCGACCTGGCGTTCAAGGCCGAGACGCACAACCATCCTTCGGCCATCGAGCCGTTCGGCGGCGCAAACACCGGCGTCGGCGGCGTGATCCGCGATATCATCGCCGTCAGCGCCCGCCCGATCGCCAACACCGATGTGCTGTGCTTCGGGCCGCAGGATTTGCCCTTCGACGCGCTGCCGGAGGGTGTATTGCACCCGCGCCGCGTGCGCGCGGGCGTGATCGCCGGCATCGAGGACTACGGCAACAAGATGGGCATCCCCACCGTCAGCGGCGCGATCGTATACGACGAAGGCTACATCGCCAACCCGCTGGTGTATTGCGGTTGCGTCGGCATTGCGCCGGTGAATTCGCACCCGCGCGCGCCGCAGGCCGGCGACCGGATCGTCGTGCTGGGCGGGCGCACCGGCCGCGATGGCCTGCGCGGCGCGACGTTCAGCTCGGCGGCATTGACCGCAGAGACCAGCGACGTGGCCGGCTCGAGTGTGCAGATCGGCAACCCCATCGTCGAGAAGAACGTGATGGAGGTGGTGATGGCGGCGCGCGATGCCCGGCTCTACCATGCCATCACCGACTGCGGCGCAGGCGGCCTCTCTTCGGCAGTCGGCGAGATGGGCGCGACGCTGGGCGCGCGGGTGCAGCTTGAGCGCGTGCCGCTCAAGTACGCCGGCCTCGCGCCGTGGGAGATCTGGCTGAGCGAAGCGCAGGAGCGCATGGTGCTGGCCGTGCCGCAGCAAAACCTGACCGCGCTGCAGGCGATCTGCGAGCGATTCGACTGCGAGATGAGCGACATCGGCGAGTTCACCGGCGACGGTCATCTGCGGGTGTACTATCGCGACCTGTGTGCCTGTGACCTGGACATGCGCTTCCTGCACGACGGCCTGCCCCGGCGCGTGTTGCGTGCGGTGGTGGGTGGACGAGGTGACGTGGAGACAAGGGGGCAAGAGGACGGGAGGACAGGGAGACAGGGGGATAAGGAGACACGGGGAAAGGGGGACGGCGGGGCGAGTCGCCCGGTTGATCTGTCACTCAGCCAACTGGTGGCGAGGATGATGGCGCACCCGAATGTGGCGTCGAAGGAAGACGTGATTCGCGTCTACGACCACGAGGTGCAAGGTGGCACGGTGATCAAGCCGCTGGTCGGCATCGGCAAGCATGGGCCGAGCGACGCCGTGGTGATCAAGCCGCAAGGCACGCGCGGGCTGCGCGGTTTCGCGCTGGCCTGCGGCATCAACCCCAACATCGGCAAGCGCGACGCGTATGCGATGGCGGTCAGCATCGTGGACGAGGCGATCCGCAACCTCGTGTGCGTCGGCGCAGATCCCTCGCGCATCGCGCTGCTGGACAACTTCTGCTGGGGTGATCCGAACGACCCGGTCGAGCTGGGTGCGCTGGTAGAAGCGTGTCGCGGCTGCTACGACGCAGCGCTGCACTATCGCGCGCCGTTCATCAGCGGCAAGGATTCGCTCAACAACACTTACTTGGACAAGCACGGCCGGCGCGCCGGCATCCCCGCCACGCTGCTGATCTCGGCCATCGGCATCGTAGACGACGTGACCAAGTGCGTGACGATGGACCTCAAGGCAGCCGGCGATCGCCTGTATCTCCTCGGCGAGACGAAGGACGAGCTAGCAGGATCGTTGTATGAACAAATCGTCGGTAGAGACGCATCCTGTCGCGTCTCTGCAACAACACCGCCAACCCTGCCGTCGCACGCACCGGCGCTCTACGCGGCATTGCATCGCGCGATGCAGGCCGGGCTGGTGCGCGCGGCGCACGATTGCAGCGAGGGCGGGCTGGCCGTGGCGCTGGTTGAGATGGCGCAGGCCGGTGGGCTTGGGATTGAGTTGGAAGGGATCGGAGATTGGAGATTGGAGATTGCCTTGTTCAGCGAAAGCAACGGGCGGATCGTCGTGGAGGTCGCGCCGGAGCACGCGCCGGCGTTCGAGGCGATGTTGCACGGCCTGCCCTGGGCGATAATCGGCGTCACGACGGAATCGCCTGGCGTGCGGCTTCCCGATGGGACGCCGCTGGTGGACGATTGAGGTCACATGAAGATCGCGCTTGCCCTCACACAAACCGGTGCGCTGGCGATCGCGCTGCGCCTGTTCATCCTCGTCGCCGTGGTTGCGGCCAGCCTGCCGGCAGCGAGCGTGAGCATGCGCTTCTTCCCTCTTGTGCGCCGCGCGATCCAGATCGGGCTGCTGCCGGAGTATCCCGCTGCGACGTTGATGCACGACACCTGTGCCAAGGTGCGCATCAACCGCATGCCAGAGTTCTGCGAGCGCGTCTACAAGCTGCGCACGCCCGATCCGTCATTGGCCGCTAACTACACCGACCAGCTCGTGCGCGCCGGCTGGCGCGTCGTCAAGCACCAAAGCTCATACACCTACAACTGGTATGCCCGCCGCGTCGTGAACGTGGAATGCTTCGGCCTGCGCACGTGGCTGTGGGGGCTGAACGAAAGCCTGGTCGTCGCAGTCTATGACCAACGGGTGATCTTTGTAGCCGGCAGCGACGACCTGAGCTACTGCGCGCGTTACCTCTAAGCAACGCTTACAGGTCAGACCGCTCAGAGCGGCCTGACCTGTAAACGCTTCTTATAATTTCCGCCGCCATGGACGACCCGATTCGACTACCCGATCGTGAGCGTGAAATCGAGACCGACGTCATCACGGACGAGATGGTGTGGGTCGAGCCGCCCTGGCGCGTGCTGATCCACAACGACGACGTCACGACGTTCGAGTTCGTCGAGCGCATGCTGCAGACGATCTTCAAGCTGTCGCGCGAGATCGCCGAGCACATCGCCTGGATCACGCACATTCACGGCATCGCGCTGGTGTGCGTGCGCCCGCGCAGTGAGGCCGAGCGGCTGGTCGGCCAGGCTATCTTCGCAGCGCGGATGGAGGGCTTCCCGCTCATGCTCACCTGCGAGCCGGACGAGTAGGCGCCGGCCTCAGCCGCCTTCGTCCGTTGCCACGCTGCGCAGCAACGCCTCGAACTCGCTCAGCACCATCGCCGTCGCGCCCCACACTTTGTGCTCGCCGAACCGGTAGTGGGGCGTCATCTTCAACGCCCCGCCCAGGCTGACCAGCGGGCGCAGCTCTGCACCACGTCGCGCCGGGTCGAGCAGATCGTGCAGCGGTACTTCGATCACCTCGGCCACCTCGTCTGCGTTCGGGTGGAAGTCCGGCCGCGCCGGTGTGTAGGCCACACACGGATGAATGATGAAGTTGCTCGGCGGCACATACAGCGCCGTGAGCATGCCCAGCGGCTCGACGACATCGAGCGCGATCCCCAGTTCCTCACGCGCCTCGCGCAGCGCGGTCGCCGCAAAGTCAGCGTCGCAGGGTTCGCGCCGGCCGCCGGGCAGCGAGATTTGCCCGCTGTGATGCCCCAGCCGGTCGGTGCGCCGCGTGAGCACGAAGTGCAACGCCTCGTGGTGCGGATACAGCAACAGCAACACGCCGGCTTCGCGCGGCGCGGTGTCGGGCGCAGCGGCCTCAGCGCGACCCGGCGGCGCCATGCGCAACTGCGCTGCCCATCCGGGCAGCGGTTGCTGCATCGCGCTGCGCACGAGGTCGAGCGTAAGTCGCGCCATAGACGGGCCATTATCCGCCGTCGCAGTGCAGGTATATTTAGCGCCCATGGCAGACACACGCGACCTCGGCCCGCTTCCCCGCTGGGATCTCTCGAATGTCTTTCCTGCGCTCGAATCGGACGAACTGAAAGCAGCGATCGCGCACTGCGACGCGCAGCTCGGCGAATTGGAACGCTACCTCGACGCCCAGAGCATCGCGAAGGACGCGCCGCGCGCCGGCGACGACGCCATCCGCGCTGCACTCGATGGCTATCTCGAACGCGTGAACGACCTCATCGCCCTGTATCACACCATCGGCAGTTATATCCGCGCGTTCGTCGCCACCGACTCGTTCAACCAGACGGCGCGGCGCATGCTGAGCGAGATCGAGCCGATGGGCGTGCGGCTGCACCAGATAGATGTGCGCTTCAGCGGCTGGGTGGGAAGCATCGCCGATGCGCTGCCGCGCGTCACGGCGCAGCCCGGGCCGGCGCAGGCGCACGCCTTCTACCTGCGCGAGACGGCCGAGCAGAGCCGCTACCTGATGAGCGAGGCCGAAGAGTCGCTGGCTGCCGAGCTGAGCCTGAGCGGCGCAAACGCCTGGAGCAAGCTGCAGGGCACGATTACCTCGCAGTTAACGGTGGACTTCGCGCGGGATGGCAAGGTCGAGAAGTTACCCATGCCGGCGCTGATCAACATCATGCAGCACGACCCCGACCCCAACGTGCGCCGGCGGGCCTACGAGGCGGAGATCGCCGCCTGGGAGACGGTGAAGGAGCCGCTGGCTGCAGCGATGAACGGCGTGAAAGGCGCCACCCACACGCTGGACAAACGGCGCGGCCGGCGCGACCCGCTGCATGCCGCGCTCGACCACGCCCGCATTGACCGCGAGACGCTGGATGCGATGATGGGCGCGATGCAGGACGCCTTCCCGATGTTCCGCCGATACCTGCGCGCGAAGGCCAGGCGCCTCGGCCACACAGGCGGGCTGCCTTGGTGGGACTTGATGGCGCCGGTGGGCCGTCATGAACGCATATACACCTGGGACGAGGCGCGCGCGTTCATCCTGGAGCACTTCGCCGGCTTCAGCCCGCGCCTGGAGCAGCTAGCGCGGCGCGCGTTCGATTCGTGCTGGATAGACGCCGAGCAGCGGCCGGGCAAGCGCGCCGGCGCGTTCTGCATGGGCGTGCCGCTGGTCAAAGAATCGCGCATCCTGTGCAACTACGACGGCTCGCTCGACCAGGTCTCCACGATTGCGCACGAATTGGGCCACGCCTACCACAACGCGTGCATCTACGCCGCCGGCAAGACCGAGCTGCAATCCATCACGCCGATGACGCTGGCCGAGACCGCCTCGATTCTGTGCGAGAACGTCATCACCGACGCCGCATTGGCCGAGGCGAGGTCTGCCGACGAAGAATTGGCCATCCTCGAAACCGACCTGATCGGCAAGACGCAAGTGATCGTGGACATCACCTCACGCTACCTATTCGAGATGGAAGTGTTCCGGCGGCGCGCGAAGGCGGAACTCTCGGCCGATGAGTTGTGCGAACTAATGCTGCGATTCCAGAAGGAGACCTACGGCGATGGGCTGGACGAGCGTTATCTGCACAAGTTCATGTGGACGTGGAAGCCGCACTACTACTTCGCCGGCCTGTCGTTCTACAACTTCCCGTATGCTTTCGGCCTGCTGTTCGGGCTGGGGCTATACGCCATCTACAAGCAGCGTGGCGCGGCGTTCGTGCCGGAGTATGAGGCGTTGCTGGCCGGCACCGGCGAGGACACCGCGGCCAACCTCGCGGCGCGCTTCGGCATTGACATCCGCGATCGCGCCTTCTGGAAGCGCAGCCTCGACTTGATCGGCGAGCGGATCGAGCGCTACGTGAGCCTGTGATGTGATTGGACAGGATGAACAGGATGGACAAGAATCTTGTATCTTGTCCATCCTGTTAATCCTGTCTAGAAATCATCCGGATTGACGATCCGCCGTTTGACGCGGTTCTCCACCGCGCCGCTGAGGAAGAACAGGATCAGCACGTCCACCCAGCCGACGAGGACGAGCGCCCCAACCGGCAGCAAGCTCGCCTGCGAGAGAAAGCCGGTAGAGAGCAGGCTGGCGAAGAGCTGGATGATGAAGGCGATCATCACGACGGCGATAACCGTCGAACCGATCGCGTTGCCCAACAACATCCGCCGCTTCAGCCAGAACGGCAGCGCAGCGATTGACCCCGACGCCACCGGCAGCAGCACGTAGACCAATCCCCACCACGCGAGATCGAGCACGAGATCCATGGGTGGGATTATCCGCCTGGGCCTGCAAGCTGCTTGTATCGTCGTTAACTGCTGCGACAAAGTTGGCAACCACTTTGCACGCTCCCCCTCCTTCTCAAAACAAGGCGCGCAATTCATCGCTTCCGAGCCTCTCTGGATAACCCGCACTTAAAACGGTGCGCTTACGCTTTGCCGCTGGTTCAAGCGCACTCTTCACTCGAATCCAGAGGTGACCCTGTGTCCATGAATTGCCAACAACGAACTACGCCTATGTCAGGCTCGGCCGGCCTGCGCGCTGGCGGCTGGCGCATCGCCCTAGCAAGCGCGCTCGTCGCTGCGCAGGTCGCGCTCGCTCCCGCAACCGCCGTTCATGCGCAAGCGACGACCATCGCCCAGTGGACGTTCGACAACGACGTGACGACGCCGGCGATCGGCGCAGGCACAGCCTCGCTCGTCGGCGGGACGACTGCTACGTTTGCCACGGGCTTCGTCGGCCCGCGCCCGCCCGACTCCGGCTGGAACACCACCAACTATCCACCGCAAGGCGTGGGCAGCGGCACGGCCGGCGTCCAATTCGCCGTGAGCACGGCCGGCTTCACCAACATCGGCTTCTCGTTCAACATCCGCCATAGCAACACGGCCGCCAACACCATCCTCGTGCAATACTCGAGCGATGGCGGCGCGACCTTCACGACGGCGGAGACGTTCTCCTTCACCCCGCAGCCGACCGGCACCGGCGACGCGTGGTATTCGCGCGCTGTGAACCTGAGCGCGATCGCGGCGCTGAACAACAACCCGAACGCCGTCTTTCGCGTCGTCTCGGCGTTCGATCCAACCGCCGGCCAGTATCTCGCTGCGCGTTCGACTTCGACCTACGCCAGCACCGGCACGTTGCGCTTCGACAACGTCACCATCACCGGCGTGGCGAGCGGCCCACCGCCTAGCGATAGTGCGCCAAGCGTCGCGAGCACGACGCCCGCGAACGGCGCGGCCGGCGTCGCGGCGAACGCCAACCTCGACGTCACCTTCAGCGAGCCGGTCAATGCCGGCCCGGCCTCGTTCTCGATCACCTGCTCGACCTCCGGCGCAGTGGCGTTCAACTTGAGTGGCGGCCCGGTGACCTTTACGCTCGACCCGATCGCGGACTTTGCCGCTGGCGAGACGTGCACCGTGACTGTGATCGCGGTGCAGGTCACCGACGTGGACACCAACGACCCGCCGGATGCGATGGCGGCCGACTTCTCCTTCAGCTTCACGGTCGCCAGCCCGGCCCCGCCAGCCTGCTCGCTGCCCTTCACACCGATCTACCAGGTGCAGGGCAGCGGCGAGACCAGCCCGCTGGCCGGCCAGACCGTGACCGTGCAGGGCGTGGTGGTCGGCGACTATGAAGGCCCCTCGCCCAACCTGCGCGGGTTCTACATCCAGGACCCCACCGGCGACGGCGACCCCGCCACGTCCGACGGCGTGTTCGTCTTCAACGGCAACAACGACAGCGTGAGCGTCGGCCAGGTCGTGCGCGTCACCGGACAGGCGCAGGAGTTCCAGGGCCAGACGCAAATCGGCAACGTCACGGCGATCGAGCAGTGCGGCACGACCGCGACGGTGACGCCTGTGGACGTGCTGTTGCCCTTTCCCAGCGCCGACTACCTCGAGCGCTTCGAGGGCATGCTGGTGCGCCTGCCGCAGACGCTCTACGTCACCGAACACTTCCAGCTCGGGCGCTTCGGCCAGATCACCATGTCGTCCGGCGGGCGGCTGTTCCAGCCCACGCAACTGGCCGCGCCCGGCGCGCTGGCGCTGGCCATCCAGGCCGCCAACGACCTCAACCGCATCATCATTGACGACAGCCTGAACAACCAGAACCCGGATCCGATCATCTTCGGCGGCGGCACGTCGCCCTTGGCGGCCAACAACACGCTGCGCATTGGCGACACGGCGACCGGCATCGTCGGCATGATGACGTTCACGTGGGCGGGCAACGCAGCCAGCGGCAACGCGTATCGCGTCCGCCCCACGGTGCAGCCGACCTTCGTCTCGACCAACCCGCGCCCGGCCCGGCCGGCCGACGTAGGCGGCACGCTCAAGGTAGCTGCTTCGAACCTGCTCAACTACTTCAATACGTTCGGCGCAGGCGCCTGCACGCTCGGCGTGGGCGGCGCGCCAACGGACTGCCGCGGCGCGGAGAACGCGACCGAATTCGACCGGCAGGTCGCCAAGACGGTCGCCATGCTGGTCGGCACCGGCGCGGATGTCATTGCGCTGGCGGAACTAGAGAACGACGGCTACGGCCCGGCGAGCGCCGTCGCCGACCTGGTCAACCGGCTGAACGCCGCCACTGCGCCCGGCACGTACGCCTTTATTGACGCCGACGCCGGCACGGGCCAAGTGAACGCGCTAGGCGTGGACGCGATCAAGGTCGGCATCATCTACAAGCCGGCCAAGGTGAGGCCGGTGGGCAACACCGCCGTGCTGAACACCGGCGCGTTCGGCCTGTTCAACACCACCAGCGGCGTCACGCAGCGCAACCGCCCGCCGCTGGCGCAGACGTTCGAGCAGCTCCTCACCGGCGAACGCTTCACCGTCGTCTCCAACCACTTCAAGTCGAAGGGCAGCCCGTGCGCGGACAACATCAGCCCGGTCGGCCCCGATCCCGACACCGGCGACGGGCAGGGCAACTGCAACCTGACGCGCAAGGCCGCCGCTCAAGAGCTGGCCGCATGGCTGGCGACGCATCCGACCGGCGTCAACACGCCCTACGTGCTGATCTTGGGCGACCTGAACTCCTATGCGCAGGAAGGCCCGATCACGGCGCTGAAGAACGCCGGCTACATCAACCTGATCGAGCAGCGCGTCGGCCCGAACGCCTACTCGTTCGTGTTCAACGGCCAGTCGGGTTACCTCGACTACGCGATGGCTTCGCCGGCGCTGGCCGCGCGTGTGACGGGCGCAACCGAATGGCACATCAACGCCGACGAGCCGAACGTGCTCGACTACAACCTGAACTTCAAGTCGCCCGGCCAGCAGGCCAGCCTGTATGCGCCGGACGCCTATCGCGCGTCCGATCACGACCCGCTCATCGTCGGCCTGAACCTGAACACGCCGCCGGCCATCACCGCGCTGGAGACGTATGACACCGGCCTGGCCGACAACGGCGCCGAAATCGTCTCGGTCGCTGGCGACCGCGCCGTGCTGAGCAACGCCGGCGACGGCAGCGTGGACATCCTCGACGTGAGCGATCCGCTCGACATCAAGCTGATCCGGCGCGTCAAGGTGCCAGAGCTGGCCGGCCTGAACTCGGTGGCGATTCATCCGACGAAGGACTACTTCCTGGCCGTGGCCGGCACGGCCAAGCCGGCTGCAGCGCCGGTCAACGGCAAGCTGCTGGCCTTCCGGCTGAGCGACGGCGCGTTGATCGCGCAGGCCGACGTCGGCATCCAGCCCGATGCAGTCGCCATCTCGCCCGACGGCAACTTCGCCGTGGTCGCCAACGAGGCCGAAGCGCCAGCTACGGGCGACAACGGCGGGCCGGGTTCGCTCAGCGTAATCGCGTTGAGTGGCTTCGACCCGGGCGCGCCGACGCCGCTGAGCGTGACGCAGATCGCCCTGCCGTCGCAGGCCGGCGCGCCGGGCTTCAGCACCGGCCGCTTCGACGACATTGGCCGGCTGCCGATAGACAACACGCCCGCGACCCTCGAGCCGGAGAGCGTGGCGTTCTCGGCTGATTCGCAGTTCGCCTTCATCACGCTGCAGGAGAACAACGGCGTGGTGCGGCTCAACCTGGCCGACAACTCGCTGGCGTTCTTCGGGCTCGGCCAAACGTCGCACCTGGCCGATCTGACCAACGGCAGCGGCTATAACCCGGTCGAGCGGCTCACGGCCTTCCGCGAGCCGGACGGCGTCGCGGTGATCGAGATCGGCAGCGTGCGCTACTTCGTCACCGCCGATGAGGGCGACACGCGCCCGAGCGCGGCCAGCGCCGGCGTGCGCGGCGGCCGCACCGTGAGCGTGTTCGACGCCAACACTGGCGCGCTGATCGGCGACACCGCCGGCCAGCTCGACGACCTCGCGGCGGCACGCGGCGTCTACCCCGACAACCGCAGCAACCGCGGCGGCAGCGAGCCGGAAGTGCTGGACGCCATTGTGTTCAACGGCCGGGCGATCGTGGCGGTGGGCCTGGAGCGCGCCAACAGCGTTGCGCTGGTGGACGTGACCAACCCTGCCGCGCCGCGCGCCTATCAGCTCATCGCAACCGGCGTCGCGCCCGAGGGCGTCAAGCTCGTCGTCAAGGACGGCGCGCTCTACGTCTTCGCAGCCAACGAGGTGAGCGGCACGCTGACAGTTGCTCGCGCGCCCGAAGGCGACGCCATCTTCACCCAGCGCTACACCGAGAACACGCCGCTGGCGCTGAACGACCTGGCGGTGATTGACCCGGATGCAGGCGACACGATCGAGGTCACCATCCAGTTGAGCGATCCGACTGTCGGGGCGTTCTCGACCGGCGCGATGGGCGGCGCGACCTCGACCTATGATCCGCACACCGGCCTATATCGCGCCGTCGGGCCGGTCGCCGATGTGAACGCGCTGCTGGCCGGCATCCAGTTCACGCCGGCGCCCAACTGCAGCCAGACGGTGACCGCGCGCGTCACGGCGACGGATGGCAACTCGCCCGCAGTGACCGGCGTGATCACGCTGGTCGGCATCGCGGTGAATCAGCCGCCGGTCGCTGGAAACGACACGCTCATCACGTACCAATACTTGCCGGTAGAGGTGACCGCCGCAGCGCTGACAGCGAACGACACTGATCCAGATGGTGATCCACTGACGATCACCGGTCTAAGCGCGGCGAGCGCGAACGGCGGTGCGATCGTCTTCGACGGCGCCAAGCTGCGCTACACGCCGCCGGGTGCGTTCGTCGGCACCGACAGCTTCACCTACACCGTGAGCGACGGCCAGGGTGGCGTCGCCGTCGGCAACGTGTCGGTGATCGTGCAGCCGTTGCCGCCGCAGGTCAAGCGGGTGCGCCCGATCTTGGCGTGCGTGGTCAAGCATGGGGACAGGCACTTCACCGCCTACTTCACTTACCGCAACAACAACGACTATCCTGTGGTGATCCCGGTCGGCCCGCGCAACCGCTTCCTGCCGGCGCCACACAATCGCAACCAGCCGACGATCTTCCTGCCGGGCCGGCAGGGCTACTTCGCGGTCGAGTTCCGCACGCCGTTCCTGACGTGGCAACTGGACGGGCAGCTCGAGACGGCGACTTGGTTCTCGAAGCGCTGCCGGTAGGCCGAGTGCCTCGCTGAACGTCCAAATCCGAAGCACAGGAGTCGGGCTGCATTAAGCCCGACTCCTTTTGTTTTACCGAGTAGTAAGAAGCTGCTCGA
The DNA here is from genome assembly GCA_025055235.1 of Candidatus Roseilinea sp. GTDB lineage: Bacteria > Chloroflexota > Anaerolineae > J036 > Brachytrichaceae > JAAFGM01. The sequence goes on from JANWYN010000115.1 coordinate 14,096, forward strand.
TTTGCGCGATCTCCTCCGGCGAAAGGCTCCAATCGCCGGCGGCGACCGTCTCTTCGATCTGCGACGGTTTGCGCGCGCCGACGATGGCGCTGGTCACCTCTGGCCGGCGCAGCACCCATGCGATGGCGAGCTGCGCCACGGTGTGGCCGCTCCGGTGCGCAATTGGCTTGAGCTTCTCGACCAACGCGAGATTCCTGCTCAACTGCGGCTCCTTGAAGCGCTCGTCGAACTGCGTGCGGTGGTCGTCCTTCGGCAGCCGCTCGACCCATTCGCGGGTGAACTTGTCGGTGAGGATGCCTTTCTGCATCGGGCTGTAGCACACCACGCCAACGTCGTTGGCCGCGCAGAAGCCGAGCAGCTCGTCCTCGACGCCGCGCACGAGCATCGAATACGGCGGCTGCAGCGAGGCAATCGGGTGAATGGGCTGCAGGCGCTTCATCTGCGCGACGTTGTAGTTGCACACGCCGATGTAGCGGATCTTGCCGGCCTTTACGCCGTCGGCCATGGCACCCCAGGCATCCTCGATCATCTCTTCGGGCTGCGGCCAGTGCATCTGGTATAGGTCAATCACATCCACGCCTAGCCGCCGGAGGCTATCGTCAATCTCGGCGCGGATGCTGTCAGGGTCGAGGTTGGGATAGGGCGTGCCGGTCTCGTCCCACTTGCGCCCGCACTTGGTCGCGATGATGGGCCGCCTGCGCGCGCCGAGTTCCTTCAGCGCCCGGCCGACGACCTCCTCGCTGTGACCGAGGCCGTAGATCGCTGCGGTGTCAATCCAGTTCACGCCCAATTCGACGGCGCGGTGAATCGTTGCAATCGAATCTGTGTCTTCCTGCGCGCCCCAACTGAACTTCCATCCACCGCCGCCCATCGCCCACGCGCCAAGGCCGACGACGCTCAAGTGCAGATCGGTGTAACCGAGTTGACGTGTCTGCATAGTTGCTAGTGTAATTGTGTTGTTGGTATCGTTGGTGTCGTCAGTGTCATCGGTGTCGCCCGACACCACCGACACCATTGACCCCCTTGACACTACTGACATCATCCGACCGCTATCCGACACTCTCCTACACCACCCACTTCCCATCCACCATCACGCGCTCGACCTTGACGTTGAGGATGTCTTCCGGCGGGATGGCCGTCAGGTCATGCGAGAGCACGGTTAGGTCGGCCAGCTTGCCCGGCTCGATCGAGCCAAGCTCGTGCTCGCTGTAGCCGGCGTAGGCCGCGCCCATCGTATAGCCGTAGATCGCCTCTTCGACCGTCAAACGCTGATCGGGATACCAGCCGCCCTCGGGCGTGCCGTCGCGGCGTTGGCGCGTCACGGCGGCGTGGATGCCGGCGAGCGGATCAAACGTCTCCACCGGCGAATCGCTGCCCAGCGCCAGCCGTGCGCCGCCCTGCAGCAGGTCGCGAAAGGCATACGCGTAGCGCCCGCGCCGGCCCCAGTAGCGATCCACCATGAACATGTCCTGCGTGGCGTGAATCGGCTGCACCGAGGCGATCACGCCGAGCTGACAGAAGCGCGCAATGTCGTCGGGATGGAGCACCTGGGCGTGTTCGATGCGGTCGCGCAACGGACGAAGGGCGGAGGACGGAGGACGATCGTCGGGCGTCTTGCGTCCTGCGTCGTGCGTCCTGCGTCTTGCGTCTTGCGTCGCCAGCACATACGCATCCAGGACGGCGCGGTTGGCGCGGTCACCGATGGCATGTGTGGTCACCGATAGCCCGTGCGCATGGGCTTTCGTCACGAACTCGACGAGCTGCTCCGGGTCATACAAAGCGATGCCATAGTTGTTCGGCTCGCCCTCGTAAGGTTCGATCATCCAAGCGGTGCGTGGGCCGAGCGCGCCGTCGGCGAAAATCTTGATCCCGCCGACGCGCAGCCAAGCGTCGCCGAAACCGCTGCGCAGGCCGGCGCCGATGATCGCGTCGAGGTCCTCGACCGGCAACTGCTTACAGATGCGCAGCGTGCTGCGCCCCTGCTCGCGCAGGCGTTGGTAGGTGTTGAACGTGCCGATGCCGCCTGCACCGTCCATGCAATGCACGCCGGTCAGGCCGGCGGCGTTCATCGCGCGCATGGCCAGCAGCGTCGCTTCCTCTTCCCGCTCCGGCATGGGGGGTGGGATCACGCGGGCGACCAACGCCATCGCGCTTTCGAGCAGCACACCGGTCGGCTCGCCCTGCGCATCGCGCACGATCTCGCCGCCGGGTGGATCAGGCGTCTCGCGCGCGACGCCGGCGATGCGCAGCGCCAGCGAGTTGACCCACAGCGCGTGCCCGCTTTTTGCGCGCAACGCCACCGGGTGCACCTGGGTCGCCGCGTCAAGCTGCGCCGCCGTGGGGAACCGGCCGCCCCAGACGGCTTGCTGCCAGCCCCAGCCCTGGATCCATTCGCCGGGGGGCGTCTGCGCCGCGCGATCGCGCACGCGTCGCACGGCTTCATCCACGCTCGGCACCTCGTCCACGTTCACGCGCTGCAGGGCGAAGCCGGTGTGTTCCAGGTGCAGGTGCGCGTCAATCAGCCCGGGCAGCACGAACGCCCCGCGCATGTCCAGGCGCTGCACGCCCGGCAGGCGGATGGCTTCGATCTCATCGTCGCTGCCGACGGCGAGGATGCGATTGCCGGCGATGGCGATGGCCGTCGCACGCGGCTGGCGCGGGTTGACCGTGTAGACGCAGGCGTTGGTGAGAATAAGGTTCATGCCCGCGTTAGAAACTCAGCGACGGTGACCACCGTTTGCAGGTGTGATAACCGGATTTCGGCGCGATCAACAGCCTCCGTCGCCATAGACCACTTCTGCATTGTATCGCTTCGGACCGCAATCAACGTCAAGGGGGTGCATTTCAAAATGGGGGAGCGCGGACCGGCCCGCCGCGACATTCGCTTTAGTCGCGCTGGGATAAATCCCAGCGCTGAGCATACGGGCAAGCGGGTTTGCTACGTTTGCCCCCGTTGGCGAATGCACCTCACATCGGCACAACGGGCAGGCGAGTTCAAGCCTGGCGACGCCCGCGTGATGACGCTGGCGGCCTGGGCGCTCGCTCACGGTTTGGCAACGCTGATGCTCGACGACCGGTTGCCCAGGGACATTCCGGCGGAGCGGCTGACGCGCGCCTGCGCGACGCTGCTGCTGGATGGCATGCGACGCCCAGCGTGACCCGATCATCGCGCCGCCGCGCAAAACTTTCGCCGAGGACGAGGCTCATGTCACGGGCGCGGACGCCTCCTCGATGATTTGATACGTGTGCTGAATCGGAACGACCCGTCCTAGCATGGCCTGCACCGGACAGTATTTCGTCTCGGACAGCTCGATCGCGCGCTCCACCGCCGCCGGAGCAATCTGTCGCCCGCGCACCACATACTCGACCGTGATCTTGGTGAACACCCTGGGGTGCTCTGCAGCGCGCTCGGCATGCACCTTGACCTCGAAGCCGGTCACGTCCTGGCGCTTCTTCTTCAGGATGGATAGCACGTCCATCGCCGTGCAGCCGGCCAATCCCAGCGCAATCAGCTCGATCGGCCGGAACCCATCGTTGTCGCCACCGACCGACGAATCAGCGTCCAGCTTCAGCGTGAAGCCGCTGTCGGCGCTGCCGGCGAACACCAAACCATGCTGCCAGACGACCGCTGCATTCATCGTTTCCATCGTTCTCACCTCTCGATGAAGCGATGTTACCTTGCGCAGGTTAAACTTGGAAGCTGAGCTTTCCATGGACAGCCCGATCACACAACCGGTCTGCCCAATGTGCGGCCGGCCATACTACCCCATCGCCGTGCATGGCCACGTGCAATGCAGCGTCTGTGGGGTGAATATCGAGCCGTGCTGTGCCGGCGCAGCCTTGTACTGTCCAACCGCGGAGGAGGCCGAAGCGCAGCCGCCAGACGATAACTGCGTGACGTCCATCACGCCGCGGTAGCGCGAGTGCACACTACCCCGCGCCGCCGCTTGGGTTATATTTCCGGGGCGTATGCGCGTGTTGCGGCAAGTCACCTTGCTGTTCATCGCAGGACTCGTCCTCGCCGCGCCGATGTTGTGCCTGCAGTTCTGCGAACTGCAGCGCCACGTTGCCCGGCCGCCGATCTCGCTCGCCGAGATGGCGCGCCTA
>JANWYN010000148.1 GCA_025055235.1 Candidatus Roseilinea sp.
CGAAGCCAATGCGCAGGCCCGCGAGCAGATACGGCGACGCCGACGGCAGCACGATCCGGTGCACCAGCTCGAAGCCGCGGAAGCCGAACACGTAGCCTACTTCGACCAGCTTGCGATCGGCCTGGCGGATGCCGCTCACCAAGTTGAGGTAGACCGGGAAGAACGCACCGATGGCGATCAGGGTGATCTTCGGCGCTTCGTCAATCCCTAGCCACAGCAGCAGGAAAGGCACCCACGCCAGCGAAGGGATGTTACGCAGCGCTTGCAGCGTCGGGTCAATCAGCGCCTCGACGCTGCGCGACAATCCGACCAACGCGCCGGCGACCAAAGCGACGGCCGCGCCGATGGTGAAGCCGAGCAGCACGCGGCCGACGCTCGCGCCGACGTGCCGGAGCAGGTCGCCGCTGGCGATCATGTCAAGCGCCGTGCGCAGCGCCTGGCCCGGCGAGGGCAGCTGATTGGGCGAGAAGACGCGCAACACGTCGGTCACCAGGAACCAGGCGAGCAACAACCCGGCTGGTACGATGAGGGCGAGCCAGCGGCGCGCAGCGACGCGCACGCCGACTCCTTTCACCTCCGGCGATGTTCCTGTCAGAGCGCGTGAGTTAGCTAACGTCATCTCACCGGTTAATTGCCGCGAGCGCTGGGCTCACGTCCAGGAGTTCGGCAAGCGCAGCCTTGGGGTCGGCGCCGGGTGGTACCAACTTCTCTTCGACCAAGATCGGGGCGACGGCTTCCAGCGCAGCGCGTAGCTTGTCGTTCGGCGCGCCCACGTCTTTATCGAGCACGGTGCGCTCCGTCAGTTGCTTCTTGGCTATCGCCAGGTCGAGCTTGGCTTCGCGGGCCAGAATTTCGGCGGCCTTGTCGGGGTTGTCCAGAATCCACCGGCGGGCGCGCTCGTATTGGGCGATCACGCGCTTCACGTAGTCGGGATATTTCTGCAGGAATTCTTCGCGCACGTTCAGCACGCCGAATGTGATGAAGTCTATATTGCGATACAGCAAGGTCGCGCCGAAGTTGAGTTCGGCGTTTGCCATGTGCGGATCGAGTCCTGCCCACGCGTCCACTTGGCCACGCTCCAGCGCCAGCCGTCCGTCGGCATGCTGCAGGTTGACGATTTCGACGTCGCTCTGGCTCAGGCCAGCTTGCCGCAGGCTGCGCAGCAAGAAGAAGAACGGGTCGGTGCCGCGCGTGGCCGCGATCTTCTTGCCCTTAAGGTCGGCGACCGACTTGATCGGCGAATCTTTGGGCGTGACGAGCGCCGTCCACTCCGGCTTGGAATAGATGTAGATGGTCTTGATCGGCACGCCGTTGGTGCGCGCCAGCAAGGCGGCTGCGCCGGCGGTGCTGCCGAAGTCGCTGGCGTTGCTGGACACCAGCTCGTTGGCCTTGTTGCTGCCGGCGCTGAACAGCCACTTGACGGCGACGCCGTCCTTGGCCAAGTCTTCCTCCAGCCAGCCGAATTCCTTCAGCACCAGGCTGCTGGGGTTATAGGTGGCGTAGTCAAGCCGGACTTCGGCCGGTTTGGCCGCAGCCGCGGGAGCGGCGTTCTGTGTCGTCGTTTGTGCGCTGCATGCAGATAGGATGAGTGCGCTGGCGAGCGCACCGGCGACGAGCGCACCGTGGTTCATTCGTTTGAGTGACATGATTCTTCGGTTGATGTCGTTTTGGGATTCGTGCGCCTGGTGTCGAGGCGCGTAAAACCTGGCCGGCCCACGCGAACGTTGACCGGCCTCACACAAATTTGGCGATGGCGATGCAAACAGGGGGACAGCGGGTCACATGCCGCGCTGCAGCGGCAGGCCCGCTAAATACACAAGCACGATGCAGTCGTGAGGATCACCGCGTGCGTGATCGTGTCCATGCTGTAACTCCTCATCGGGTTCGCAAGAACACTCTCGCAAGAAGCGAATCGCCCTCTTGCGAAACTGTGCAAGAGGGCGATAACCACTGAGTGTGTTAGCGCGCTCTCATCTTCCAGTTTTCGCTGCCGGAATTGGCACCTTGTTCGATTCAGGTTGCCGCAGCTTCATCGGGCCGGTCCCTCCGCTGCTCTGGATAAGAGTGTGCTTACGAACTTGAACTTGTTGGAGCAGATACTAACGGCTTTGCATCGCGTTGTCAAGACCCGCGCTTGCCCCTATACTACTCGTGCTCCATCCATCGCCCTTCATCGTTGTCCTGTAATGGGTTGTTGATCGCCGGGCTGTTTGCAATCGTCGCACACGGGCTTACTCCGCCAGGGCGAAAGAGCGAATTACATCTACATTCACATCTGTTCACAACCAGGAGGTTATCGCATGCAACCGTACGACGAACGTCCAGATCGCGACTGCAGACGAAATGGCATCGCCACCAAACGAGCCCGGTGGCTCACCTTGCCGATGGTGTTTGCGCTGTTGATGGCAGCGTGTGCTGCGCCGCCGGCTGCTCCGGCTCAGCCGCAAGCGCCGGCAGCGACCGCGCCTCCGGCTGCCGCCGAGGCCACCCAGCCGCCCCCCGCGCCACCGCCCAGCGGCAAGTTCACCTACTGGGGTGGTCTGATCTTCTCCGACGTCGCCAACCAGATGCTGGTGGACAAGATCACCGAGTGGGGCAAGGCGCGCGGCATCGAGGTGGACGTGGTAATGATCAACCAGAACGAGACGCAACAGAAGGTCTCGGCTGCGGTCGAGGCCGGCACCATGCCCGATGCGCTCGACATGGGCACCGGCCTGATGCAACTGCTCGCCAAGAACGGCCAGCTCGAGCCGCTGGACGACGTGTTCAAGCAGATCGGCGACGCGCATGGCGGCTGGCTCCCATCGGCGGCCAAGTCGGTTGACCCGGCGACATATGGCGGCAGCGTGTGGGGCATCCCGTTTGGCCTCTCCGGCAACCTGATCAACCGGCGTCACGACTTGCTCAGCGCGAAAGGCTTCAACGAGGCGCCGAAGACGTGGGAGGAACTCGGCCGGATGGCCGAGGCGGTCAACGACCCGCCCAACGTGTACGGCATGGGCTTCGCGCTGTCGAACGTCGGCGACGGCAACCTTACGGTGACCATGCTACAGACCTGGGGCGGGCGCATCGCCGATGACCAAGGCAAGAACTGCACGATTGACAGCCCGGAGACGCGCGCCTTCATGGAGTGGATCACCGGCCTGTACAAGAAGGGCTTGTTCCCGCCCGGCGTGACCACGTGGGACGGCGCCGGCGATAACCAGGCCTATCAAGCCGGGCAGGCGGCGTTCATCGCCAATCCCGGCAGCGTGTACCTCAACCTGCGCAACAACGATCCAGAGTTGCTGGCGGCGACGCGCTTCTCCGGCCTGCCGGCCGGCCCGAAGCTGCAATTGCAGCCCTACGGCCCGAACGTGCGCGCCATCCCGGTGACCAGCCGCTACAAAGACCTGGCCAAAGACCTGTTGGTGTATCTGGCCGACGATGAATTCATGAAGGAGTACTACGCCAACGCCATCTACGGCCCGGTGCTCAACAGCCAGGTGGACTTCCCGGTGTTCAAGGAGAGCCCGATCCACATCGGCCTGCTCGACGTGGCGAAGAACGGCACGCCGCCAGCTTTCCCCGACGTGGACAACCCCGCCTACGCCGAGTTCAACGCGAACTTCCTCATCCCCAAGATGATCCAGCGCGTGGTCGTGGACAACGTCAGCATTGACGACGCTGTGAAGGAGACGCAAGC
>JANWYN010000021.1 GCA_025055235.1 Candidatus Roseilinea sp.
GTCGCAGTGATGCGGCGGCCTGGCAAACCCCACCGGGAGCAACGCCAAGACGCGCAGATGAGGTGGCCCGCTGATGCGCAGGTAGGCGGCTTGAGGCGCGCAGCAATGCGCGTCCTAGAGAGATGATCGCCTCGGGCCTTCGGGCCTAGACAGAATCCGGCTTACAGGCAGGCTCGAGCATTGGACGGACGCATGAACGCGAACAACGGACGCAACCCCGGCATCTCGCTCGACCTGGATTGGGTGGAATCGGCGCGCGTGAACCGCAGCGCCATCGAGCGACGCGCAGCCACGCTACTGGCGCGCCGCACGGTGAAACAAGCCTGGCAAGCCGCCTGGCTGCTGCGTGCCATCACGCTGATGGACCTCACCACGTTGCAGGGCGACGACACGCCCGGCAACGTGCAGCGCTTATGCGCCAAGGCGCGCCAGCCGGTGCGCAGTGACTTGCTCGAGGCGTTAGGTGCAGCACAATTGCCGGTCAAAGTTGCCGCCGTGTGTGTGTATCACGAGATGGTGCCAACTGCCGTGAGGGCGCTCGCGCATTCCGGCATTCCGGTGGCGGCAGTCTCGACCGGCTTCCCCGCTGGCATGACCCCTTTCGACCTGCGCGTGAAAGAAATCGAATACTCGATCGAGATGGGTGCGCAGGAGATTGACATCGTGATCTCCAGACGGCACGCGCTCACCGGCAATTGGCGCGCGCTCTATGAGGAGGTCAAAGCCTTTCGCGAAGCGTGCGGTGACGCACACATGAAGACCATCCTAGAGACCGGCGAGCTGGCGACGCTGCGCCAGGTGTACCAAGCGAGTCTGGTGTGCATGATGGCCGGCGCAGATTTCATCAAGACCTCAACCGGCAAGGCGACCGTCAATGCCACGCTGCCGGTCGGCCTGGTCATGTGCCGCGCAATTCGCGACTACTGCGAGCGCACCGGCTACAAGGTGGGCTTCAAGCCGGCCGGCGGCATTCGCGCCGCCAAACAATCGCTCGATTGGATGATCTTGATGAAGGAAGAACTGGGCGACGAATGGTTGCAGCCGAACCTCTTTCGCTTTGGCGCCAGTTCACTGCTCGCCGACATCGAGCGGCAACTCGAGCATCACGTTACCGGCGCATACTCAGCATCATTCAGACATCCGATGGCCTGAGGCGCGCATCTCACACTGCAAAGAGACGCAGGATGCATGACCTAGGACGCATGACGCAAGACGTGAGACGTAAAGCGTAAAACGCAATCGCGACCCGCAACGTCTAGATGAATGTGCACCATGAAGCGCATCAACTTAAACGGCGCATGGCCGATCTTGATCTTCGTCATCCTATTTCTGATTTTGCCGTTCTCCACATTGCCGGGGCTATTCGACGTAGTCTTTGTAGTGCTGGTAGGAATTGCGCTGGCGATCGCGGCGTTGATCGTCGTGGCACTCGTGACAAGCCGGCAGCAGCGCAGTCCGTAAAAATAAACAGGGGCGTGAGAATTTCACGCCCCAGCCGATAAACGTGCGTTCGATGAACGATCACCACTCAATATAGAGCGGCTTCACCGTTAGTTGTAACGTGGACGCAGACGAGACCGACGCGCCGAGCGCATCGGTGATCGCCGACGGTGTGCCCGGCAAGGTGATGTTCTTGTTGCTGCCATCCAGCGACCAGATCACCCATAGCGACTTGCCGTTGACGTCGAACTTGTAGCCCTTGACACCACTTGCGCCGACGTCCGAGCTGGTGACCTCTCCTTTGTAGTCCGCGCCGCCCAGCTTGTTGCGTGCGACCTTGAAAGCGGTGTACGTTGGCTCGTAGAGTCCGCTCAGGAACCAGCCTTCGAAACTGTACCAAACGTTCGCGTCGAGCCCCTCGGCGATGGCAGCGGAATAGGCTTGTGCAGCATAGTAGGCTTTGGTGTTCTCGAAGTTAGGCGGAGCCACGCTGCATTCGTAGCACAGCAAGCCTACTTCGGTGTTCATCAGCAGCTTCCCCGTCACACCGAATTGGTTCAGCAGACTCTTGATGTAGCGGGTCTTAGCAATCAGCACCGGTCCAGTGGTGTTCGACGCGCTGAACCAATTATTGTTGATGTACCTCCCTAGAGCGCCGCCGAAGAAATCGTATGCGTGGAAGCTGATAACGTCAAAGTAAGGCGCGCCGCCTCCGCGCAAGATGCCTTCTAGATACCTGCCTCGCCGGCAATCATCGCCTGCCGGCGGCCGAGTGGGGTTGCAGTCCATCAGCAGCCCACCCAGGACGACTTTCGCGTTCGGATCTACCGCTTTGATCTGCGGGGTTATCGTTCTCAGGACGTTGGCATATTCACTGCCGCCGTAGTATTGATCGTTTGGATTACCCCAGCAGCCATATGGCTGGATGACCGGTGTGGGTGACGACGTAAACGGTCCTGCCAGGTCGGGCTCATTCCAGATTTCCCAGTACTTAACGCTGTAAGGCGGCTTGCTATAGCGCGCCACCGCATCGCGAACGAATGCAGCGAAAGCGCCGATCTTGTCAGGGCGAATCGGGCTGCACATGTAGTTATTGAACTGCGCAGCCCAGTTCGGCGTGCCGTAAATGATGAGGATGAACTTCAGGTTTCGATTGGCGGCCTGGATCATGTCGGCCTCGACACCTGCGGCAGCCGACCAGTTACGCGCGCCCTCCGTCGGCTCGACATCCTTCCAGATCAGGCCGTTGCGGCGAATCCACGTCGTGCCGGTGTTCGCGATCGTATCCGCGCTGTTACTCAGGTTGGCCGTCTCAATGCCGAACACCGTGCTCAGCGGCCATTTGCTGACCATCGTCGGGACATAGGCGCGCGGCGTAGGCGCCGAGGTGCTGTCTGAACCCGCCGGTGCGGTTGTATTCGCTGCCGGTGGCGTCTCATCGGAAGCAAAGGCGGGCCCACTCACCGTTGTGCTGCAGGCGACAGCAACAACTGCAACCATCACGATCAGCGGGCGCAATGAAATAGTCTCTCCAAACATGACGGAGAATCCTATTGAGCTGAACGCGCATTTTTTTGACGTTTAGCCTGCGGGCAACAGACGCATCTCTAGGCGCAAAACCTACGCACGCCTGACATCCTCTGGCGTCAGCTTACGGGCGAGGCTGATGCTCAACCGCCGAACAATTGGTTTGCCAGAGCTTCGCCTTGCTGGGGCACGTAGATCGGGCCGAATTGCGCTTCGAAGCGCTCGATATTCTGCTGTAGCGCGCGCAGCAGCAGTTTGGCATGCATCGGCGTGGTCACGATGCGGGCACCCACGCGCGCCGCCGGCATGTTAGGCAGAATGCGCGCAAAGTCCAGCACGAACTCCGAGGGCGTGTGCTGGATCACGACGAGGTTGGAATACGTCGCGTCTAGGTGTATGGGAAGCTCGATTTGCAACCCTTGCGGGCTAGGCACGTTGGGCGAAGGTTGAACTGACTGTGGCAAAGTCATAACGCACACATCAGCGAACCCTGGTGGGAAGATCTTCCCACCAGGGTTCGCGGTGCGGATGAGCACTAGAACGGGATGTCTTCGGAAGCCTGCACGCCGCTGTCCACTTCACCTTCGGGCGGGCCGGCGTCAGCTTCGTCGCGTGGGCTGAGGAAGCGGACGGTGTTGGCGATGAGTTCGAAGTTCGCACCCACGGTGCCGTCCTGGCGCGTGTACGTCACTGGCCCGCCAGTCTTCGGATCAACGCGCAGCCGGCCTTCTACCAGCACCATCTTCCCCTTGCTCAGATATTGATTCGCCGTCTCCGCCGCCTTACCGAAGACGGAAACGCGAAACCAGGTCGTCTCCTTTTGTCTCTGCCCGTTCTTGTCGTTCCAGACGCGGTCGGTTGCGAGGCTGAACGACGTGACGGGATCGCCATTCGGCATGTAGCGCATCTCTGGATCGCGTCCAAGGCGCCCAACGACCGTTACGCTCTGATACATAGCTGCTACCTCCTTTTGGCGGGCTCAGAACAAATGATCTAACGGCTTTGATATTACCTCACATCTTTCTTATCGTCAATGGGGCGAATGAGCAAACCGTGCTCAGTCTCCTCGATGATGGCGCGCCGCCCAATGCCTTTCTTTTCGCGCAGCTCGCGCGGCAACTGTAGCCGGCCGGCAGCATCCACGACCGCCATCTCGACGAGTTCGTGTTCGGCTGCCTCGGCGCGCTCTGCCATGCCCACCAGCGCCGCCTCGATGCTCTCCGCGCTGCGCGCCTGGCGCACGATTTCGCTGCTGGTGCGACCGTCGCGAATCGCCACTACGCGACCCACCTCCTCGGCAATGCGCGCGTCGTGCGAGACGATCAGCACCGTGATCTTGTCCTGCTCGGCTAGCTCACGAAAGAGGGCGAAGATCGCGCGCGCAGTCTGGGTGTCCAGCTCGCCGGTCGGCTCGTCGGCCAGCAGCAACTGTGGATTGTTTGCCAGCGCCACTGCAATTGCCACGCGCTGCTGCTCACCGCCCGAAAGCTGGCTGAGCCGGTGCGACCGGCGATGATCCAACCCGACGCGGGCCAGTAGTTCGCGCGCGCGCTCACGGCGCGCCCGAGCGCCGCTCAGTAACATCGGCATCTGCACGTTTTCCTCGGCCGTCATGTATGGGAGCAAGTTGCGTGAGACCTGCTGCCATACGAAGCCCACCATATCGCGGCGGTAACGGTCGAGTTGCCGGTTGCTCATGCGCAATAAGTCTTGGCCGCCCACGATCACCCGGCCGGCGGAAGGGCGATCCAGGCCGCCGAGGATGTTCATCAGGGTGGTCTTGCCCGAGCCGGACGCGCCGATAATCGCCGTGCACTCACCTCGCTCGACCGTCAGATCAAGACCTTGCAGCGCAAACACCTCGATGTCGGCTATCTTATAGATTTTGACCAGATTCTCACATTGAATGAACGCGCACACGGTGAATCAGACCCTCTTCAGTTCAACCGGTCAATTGCCGGATACGACGCGCTGAGGATGCGGCGCCAATGCTGCACAGTCAAGCGTCCCCACGCGGCGCGCTGCTCCGGCGTGAGCGCATACATCGCCTGCGTGAGGCGCGTGCGCGTGATAGGCGTCATCTTGTCCATCGGCTCACGCGCGTCCAAGACCTCCGGATGGCTCTCGATCCACGCTAGCCGTCGGCGATTCATCTCGGCGCTCAACTCAGGCAGGCGACATACATGGGCGCCGATCAGTCGCATCCCCGGCGTATAGAACGCGATGATCGGCAGCTTCATCTCAATATCGGGCTCAAGAATAACTATCGGCGATACATCGCGCACGATGGCCTGAACGACGTCGGCGTGCGTTGCCGGGCGGAATAGCCGCAACACCAGCTTGTTGCCCGCTTCGACCGAGAGCCGGCCGATGATCGGCACATCGCGCAAGGCATCCAGATTCGTGTCTTCGGTTGCGACTGCGACATTGATCTTGGTTGGCAGGCTTCGAAAGAAGGCCAAGTCGTCTGCGCTGAACGCCTCGGTGGCTTTGATGAAATTCGCTCGAAAGTTCTCTTTGCTCTGAGCGATGGTAGCGATGTATTGATCGAGGCGCAAGCCCTTCTCGAACTGTTCTAATGTTGTCATCGCCGATCTTGGATGAGAGGACGATGAGTATAGTCGAAGATGCCTCCACGCAAACTGACTAGAGTCAGACGACGAGGGGCGTCTCGCATACGTTAAGGACGAGACAGGTGCATGAGCGAGCGACGCCTATCGCCCTGGAATCGCGGGGCATGCGCCGGGCCGCCGGCATGTGCATATGGAATAATGCTCACAGATGAAACGGCTGCTCAGGTTGGCATGCAGCGTTGCATGTGCAACTACACTTCTTGCCTGCGCGAGCGAATCGAACCCTGAAGCACCCACCGCCAATCCAACGCCGGCCGCCTGGCCGGCCGTGCAGCCCGATGTGACGAGGTCGCCGGCGCCGACGCCCACCGCCACGCGGCATCCGATCCCCATCGGCACGCCCACGCTCGACCCGCCCCGTCCCGTGCGAGCCGGCAGCGCGTTGACCGTTACCTATACAGTGCGGCGCGGTGATACGTTGAGCGGCATCGCCTATGCCACCGGCACGACGCCGGACGAGCTGCAACGCTTGAACGGCCTGCGCAACCCAAATGCCTTGCAAGTCGGCCAGCAACTGCTCATCCGCCGCCAGATCGAGGGGCGCACGCCGTCCATCAAGCTGATCCCGGACAGCGAATTGGTCAACGGTCCGACGGCCGTCGAATTCGACGCAGCAGCCTTTGTGGTGCGACAAGGCGGTTACCTCAGCCGGTACGCCGAGATCGTCGCCGAAGAGCCGCTGACCGGCGCACAGATCGTGCAGCGCGTGTCCGAACAATTCAGCGTGCACCCGCGCATCTTGCTGGCAGCGCTAGAACACGTCGGCGGATGGGTGACGCAGGAGCAACCGCGCGAGGATCAACTGCGCTATCCGCTCGGCTACAAGCGCACGAACCTAGAGGGCCTGTATGTGCAGTTGAGCTGGGCTGCGCTGCGGTTGAACGAGGGCTACTACGGCTGGCGCTTGAACACGCGCGGCTACGTGCGCCTGGACGACGGCACCTATCTCGCCATCGGCGAGGGGGTGAACGCCGGCACGGCCGGCCTGCAGAACTACCTGGCGGCAATCAGCACCACTCCTGATTGGCCGGCGATCGCTCAGGACAACGGCGAGCGCGCGTTCATGCATACCTACCGACGACTCTTCGGCAACCCCTGGCAATATGACTTCGGCCCGCTCGTCCCGAACGACCTGCGGCAGCCGCCCTTTGTATTGCCATGGCGCAAAGGTGAGATGTGGTACTTCACCGGTGGGCCGCACAGCACCTGGGGGCCGGGCACGCCTTGGGGCGCGCTCGACTTCACCTCAGTCAACGTAGCCGGCTGCACAGAGCTGCAAGATTGGGTGACGGCCGTAGCAGACGGCGTGATCACGCGCAGCATGCGCGGCGAAGTCGTCCAATCGCTCGACCCCGGCGGCGACGAGCGCATCGGCTGGAGCGTGTTGTATCTGCACATCGGCAGCCGGAATCGCGTCCCGGCCGGCGCGCGGGTGAAGGCGGGCGATCCGATCGGTCACCCCTCGTGCGAGGGCGGCTTAGCCGAAGCAGCGCACGTCCACCTGGCGCGCAAATACAACGGCGAATGGATCAACGCCCAGGGCGCAGCGCCGTTCGACTTGGAAGGTTGGGTCGCCGTGGAGGGCGCGCGCGAATACGACGGCGCGTTGGTCAAAGGGAATCTGCGACGCGAGCCGTGTGAGTGCAAGTATCCCGATCTGAACGGCATCACGCGGTGAGCACGCAGCAAGCGTCGTCAGCGAATCAGGCTGAGCACACGCAGGATGGCGTCGCGCGACTCGGTTGAATGGGCAGCGATTACGCCATGTCGCTGTAGGCCGCGTTCATCCTCGAAGTGCAAGCGAGCCGCCGGCATCGCGCCATATCGCGTCGCCACGTCGAAGAGCTGCACCCGCCTCAACCGGCGGACGGCGACGGACCAAGGGCTGGCCGGATCTGTGGATTCGAAGCGCGCCTCGTGCGGCGTGGCGCTGAACCGTGCGGGGAAGCTGCGCAGCACCAAGTCGTCGAACTGGCGGCCCAGTTCGCCGAACCACAGCAGCGCCGGAGGATTCGCAGCCGGGCCGGTGCTCCACGGCAACGGGATCGCATAGTCCAGGCGCTCAACCAGCCAGGCGATGAGCGCGGCAGCGATCAAGACGATCAGCAGTGTCGAACCGAGCCGCGAGAGCAGGTTCGCCAGCACCACATTCGGCGGATAGCCGACCTGGAGATACAACGTCGGCTGTTGCATCCCTTGCCCCATCATCACCTGCGCCACCAGCGTGACATACGCGGCCGAATCGCGCGCGGGCAGATTCTCATCGGCTACCCAGATCGCATCGGATGTGCCCGGCGCAATGAGCGGAACGTAGCGGCTGCCGTATAACTCGAAACCGCCCAAGTTGTAGCTGGTGCGATATGCGCCGGTCGGATCGAGGATGCCGCTGACGCGCACGTAGGTGTTGACGCTGGCGATGGAGATATCGCCGATAGCAACATCGCGAACGACTTGATTTTCGAGCTGCCCGGGCCGGGCGAACAAGGTGAGGCCGAGCGCGATCACGACGAGCAAGATGAACGCCCAGCGGGCGAGGGCGCTTCGCCGCAGACGGTAACAGGCTGCGGCAAACCCATCGAGCACACGAGCGAGGGCATCACCACCAGCCACGCCGGCGAATATACAACAGCATAGCGAGCGGCATTCCTAACATGATGACCATCCCGGCGAAGAAGAACAACCACTTGTCCACATCAAAGATCAGCTCGATGCTGCCGCCGAAGAAGTTCATGCCGAAGAAGCCGGTGGTGAATGTGAGCGGCAGAAACATCAGCGACACGATGGTCAGCGTCTTCATGATGTCATTGGTGCGATTGGCCGCCACCGACAGGTAAGTGTCGAGCACGCCGCCTACCACGTCGCGCAGCGACTCGTTCAAATCCACCAGGCGCACGAAGTGATCGTACACGTCGCGGAAGTACACGCGATCTTTCTCATCTATCACGACGAAATCGCCGCGCGACAGCTTGTTGAGCACTTCGCGCTGTGGGCTGAGCACGCGCCGTAGATCCAGCACCGCGCGCTTGAGCCGGAAGATGCGCTCGACCAGCCGTGCATCCGTCCGCTGGAACACTTCGTCTTGCAACAGATCTACGGCCTCATCCATCGCATCCATGACCGGCAGATAGTCGGCCGCGATGGCGTCGCACAGCTCGTAGAGCAAATAGTCCACGCCGCGGCGGGTATGGCGGGCATCGCGCTGGGTGACGCGCCACTGCTGCTCCAGGGCGCGGATCTCATCCGTCCGGTATGTCACCAGGTAGTTCGGGCCGACAAAGATATCGAGTTCGCGCGTCTCCAAGCGATCCTTGTCACGCTCGAAGTGCACGGCATGCATGACGATATACAGATACGATCCCCAGTCGTCCACCTTGGGCACGTGCGTCTCAATCAACGCATCCTCGATCGCCAGCGGATGGAACGCGAACACATCGCGCAAAATTTGTAAGGCTTCGGGATGCGACCCGTTCTTGTTCTCCGGGTCGTAGACGTCCACCCACACCACGCTGGAAGCATCGGCGACCATCTCCCGGACGCCGGCGATGTCACAGCTCTCAGTGGGCAACTCACTGTTGCGGCCGCAAAGTATTCGGACCATGGCAGCACATTATCGCCCTGACAAAAATGGATACAATGCAGAGCGTCACCTCTCCGCTCATGGGTGACGCTTACGAATATGAATACGTTCAACCGAATCTTCGTCATCGTCACATTGGGCGTGCTGCTCGTCCTCGGCGCGTTTGTGCTGGTGACGCCGGCGGGATTCCTGGCTTTGATGCAATCCATCGCGAACTGGTTTCGCGGCACGGTATTCGCCGCTTATTCGGACACCGGCCGCGTGCTCGTGCGCCTTATCCTGGCGATCGTCTGGATCGCGCTGATCGGCCTGCTGCTGTGGTGGGAAGTGCGCCGGCCCGGATCGCGCCACATCGAGATCGCCCGTTACACCGGCGGCAGCACCATCCGCATCAGCACCGACGCCGTGCAAGAGAAGGTGAAGGAGCAAGTGGACGCCATCGCCGGCGTGCTCGAGTCTAAAGTGCACGCCACCGGCCGCAACCGCGCCGTGGAGCTGAGTCTCGACGTGTCCGTGACGAAGGATGTGGACCTCGTCGCGAAGGCCGAGGAAGTCGCTGCCGTCACGCGGCAGGTCGTGCAGGATCAGCTGGGGCTCAAGCTGGCCGGCAAGCCACAGGTGGCGGTCAAAGCCAAGGCGGGCAAGCCGGCCATCGCCAAGCCGCTGCCGGCCAAGGAACCTACGCCGGCGCCTGCTCCGACGCCGCTCTTGGCCGAGGAAGAAACGCCCTACTTGCCGCCTGCCGCGACGGAGGTCGAACACACGCTACCACCGCCGGCCACCACCGATGACCCCGAACCACAGCGGTTGACCTGAGGCCGCACCGTGCAACGAACAATGGAAGCCCACGAACCTGCTGTCTCTGCGCCTGAAGCTGCAACAACGGCCGGCGTTGCGGAAGCGCCGGTCACGCTCTCACTCGCCGCGCAGCTCGAGAGCCTGCTCTACGTCGCAAGCGAGCCGGCGACGCTGAACGCGCTCGCCGCTGCGCTCGACGCGACGCCCGGCGAGATCGAAGCCGCGCTCGAGGAATTGTCCGCGCAGTATCAGGCGCGCGGCATCCGCCTGCAGCGCCTGGGCAATCGCGTGCGCCTGGCGACCGCGCCGGAGATGGCCGAACGCATCCAGAAGTTCCTCGGCTTGGAGGAGGTGAACCGGCTGTCGCAGGCGGCGCTGGAGACGCTGGCCATCATCGCCTACAACCAGCCGATCACCAAGCCGCAACTGGAGATGATCCGCGGCGTGAACTGCGACGGCGTGATCAACACGTTGCTCGCCCGCAACTTGGTGCAGGAGTTGGGTCGAGCCGACACAGTCGGCCATCCCATGCGTTACGGCGTGTCGTTCGACTTCCTCGGCTATTTCGGCCTGCGCGGCGTGCACGAGCTGCCGCCGGTCGAAAAGCTGGACGTCCTGCCGATCCGGCGAGACTTGCAGGAGCAAGCATCCGTCTCTCCGACTCCCGACTCCCAACTTTCGACTCCCGGCCCCCAACTCCCGCCACAACCGCTAACCTCTGACCATCTGACCATCTGACTTCTGACTTCCGACCATGCGCCTGCAAAAGCTGCTCGCTCAGTCGGGCTTCGGCGCGCGGCGCAAGTGCGAAGCGCTGATCGTCGCCGGACGGGTGACGATCAATGGCCAGGTGGCTGAACTCGGCGCGACCGTCTCGCCCGGTGACGACGTGCGCGTGGACGGCAAACCCATCGCCCCGCCGGAAGAGAAGATCTACATCGCGCTGCACAAGCCGGTCGGCTATGCCTCTGACCGCAGCGACCCGCGCAACAAGACGGTGTTCGACCTCGTCCGCACGCCGCAGCGGTTGTTCGCCGTGGGCCGGCTGGACAAGGACAGCAGCGGCTTGATCCTGCTGACGAACGATGGCGAGTTTGCCTACCGGTTGACCCATCCCAAGTTCGAGCACGAGAAAGAGTATCACGTGCTGGTGACAGGTCGGCCGAGCGAAGCGACGCTCCGGCGGTGGCGCGCTGGCGTGCTGCTGGACGGCGAGACCACGCCCACCGCACCTGCCGATGTGCGCGTGCTGCGTCCTCAGCCACCTGTTCCGCCGGAAGCGAAAGGAGGCGTCTGGCTGCGCGTGGTCATGCACGAAGGTCGCAAGCGACAAATCCGGCGCATCGCCAAGCTGCTGGGCCACCCGGTGATCCAACTGGTACGCGTGCGCATCGGATGCGTGACGTTGGGTGATCTAAAATCGGGCGATTGGCGCAGGCTGACCGATGACGAAGTGGCAGCGCTGGAGCGACGCAACACCGATGGCAGATTCACCCAACCACCCGATTCGCACAATCGCCATTGACGGCCCGGCCGGCGCGGGCAAAAGCACCATCGGTCTCGGCCTGGCCAAGCATCTGGGATTCCTGTATTTCGACACCGGCGTGATGTATCGCGCCGTGACGCTGGCCGCCTTGCAGCGCAGCATCGCGCCGGACGATGAAGACGCCGTGTCGCAGCTCGCCGAAAGCCTGCGCATCGAAGTTTCGCCGCCGCACGTGGACGATGGCCGCCAGTACACCGTCCGCACGGACGGTGAAGACGTGACCTGGGCCATCCGGCGTGCCGATGTGGACGCCGCGGTGTCCGTCGTGTCGGCCTTCCCGCGCGTGCGTCGGGCGATGGTCGCCCAGCAGCGGCGCATCGCGCAAGCCGGCAACGTCGTGATGGTCGGCCGCGACATCGGCACGGTCGTCATGCCGGATGCCGACTTGAAAATCTACCTAGATGCAACCGTCGAAGCGCGCGCTTGGCGGCGCTATCGCGAGTTGGAAGCGCGCGGCACGCCGAGCAGCTATGCCGACGTGCTGGCCAGCATGAAGCAGCGCGACGTGCTCGATACCTCACGAGCGACCTCGCCGCTCCGCCCGGCGAACGACGCCTTCATCGTAGATTGCACGCACATGGACGCCGAGGAGACGCTGGCCCACGTGATCGCGCTGGTGGAGGCACAGAACGCGGCCCGCGCAGGCGCACAAGCGCGATCTGCCGTCGCCACCGGCGCACCCGAGGACGACGCATGACGCAGTCGGTAACGCGTACACCCGGCAAACAGTCCACGTTTACCCGGCGCTGGAAGTGGAACAAGCGCGCGCCGCTGCGCGGCTTCTATAACGCCTGGCTGCGCGCGTGGTACCTGCTCGGCATGAAGCATCGCGTCATCCACCCGGAACACATGCCGAAGACCGGCGGCGTAATCGTCATGATCAACCACGTCAACTGGGCCGACCCGTTCGTGGTGCTGGCAGCGTTGGGCCGGCCGATCACGCCGATGGCCAAGGTGGAGGCGTTTGAGGATTGGCGGGTGCGCTGGCTGGTGGCACCCTATGGGGCGATCCCTGTGCATCGCGGCGCCGTTGACCTGCAAGCCGTCAAATCGGCGACCGAGGTGTTGAACGAGGGCGGCGTCGTGCTCATCTCGCCGGAGGGCACGCGCAGCAAAACCGGCGCGCTGATCCATGGCCAAGAGGGACTGGCTTTCCTGGCGACGCGCACCGGCGCGTGGGTCGTGCCTGCCGGCATCGTCGGCACGCCGGACATCCTGCCTGCGCTCAAGCGGCTGCGCCGGGCGGAAGTTACAATCACGTTGGGCGAGCCGTTCAAGCTGGATCCCGGCGACGGCAAGCTGTCGCGCGAGCGGCTACAAGAGTTGACCGACTACGCGATGCGCCGGCTGGCTGCCGTCCTGCCGGCGCACATGCGCGGCGTCTACGCCGACGCGTAAACCCACCGACGACACGATGGGCATCATCGAATCTGTCGAACCCGGAAGCCTGGCCGACCGCGCCGGATTACGCGCCGGCGATGACCTCATCGCCATCAACGGCCATGTGCTGCGCGACGTGATTGACGCGCAGTTCTACGGCGCGGACGAGCACGTCGTCTTTCGCTTCGAGCGCGCCGGCGCGCAGCACGAGGTCGCCGCGCGCCGCGACTTCGGCCAATCGCTGGGCATCGTCTTCCAGCACCCGACCTTCGACATAGACATCCGGCGCTGCAACAACCTCTGCCCGTTCTGCTTCGTGTTGCAGAACGCACCGCGCATGCGCCGCACGCTCTACATCAAAGACGACGACTACCGCTATTCCTTCCTCTTCGGCCACTTCGTTACGCTCACCAACCTAAGCGCTGAGGATTGGGCGCGCATCGCCGAACAGCGATTGACGCCGCTCTACGTGAGCGTGCACGCCACCGACTTGGAGACCCGGCGCAAGTGCCTGCGCAACCCGAATGCGCCGGACATCATGGAGCAACTGCGCTGGCTGGCCGATCACGGCATCACGACGCACACGCAACTCGTCATCACGCCTGGGCTGAACGACGGCGAACGAATGGAGGAGAGTGTGCGCCAACTGGCGACGCTGTATCCGCATGTGATGTCGGTGAGCGTGGTGCCGGTCGGCCTGACCAAACACCACAAATACGGCCATCGCACGCATACGAGGGCAGAAGCCGCCGAGGTGCTCAGGCGCGTTGAAGCTTGGCAGGCGGAGTTTCGCCGAGCGCTCGGCGTGCGCTTTGTGTATGCGACCGACGAGTGGTACTTAGTCGCTGGGCGCAGCGTGCCGGCCAAACGCGCCTACGACGGACTCGCGCTCCAGGAAAACGGACTGGGCATGGTGCGCGACTTCCTCGACGAATGGAAGAGGGTCAAGAATGAAGAATTGAGAATTGAGAAAAACCACAAATCTCAAATCTCAAATCTCAAATCTCAATTTCACGAAGCGACTTTGGTCACCGGCACGCTGTTTGCACCGATCTTGGAGAAGGCCGCGCGTGAGTTTACGCAGACTACCGGCATTCCGCTGCACGTCATGCCGGTGAAGAACGAGCGGCTGGGTGAGACGATCACCGTCGCCGGGCTGCTGTGCGGCGAAGATGTGATCCAGCAGCTCACCGGCACGCGAGGCGATCTGGTCGTCTTGCCGCGCATCATGTTCGATCACCCCAACGGCGTCGCGCTGGATGACGTTTCGCCCGCAGACATCGCCCGCGCTCTACATAAGCCGGTTGCGTTGGCTGATTGGATGGGTGACGTAGTGGACGCGTTCACC
>JANWYN010000033.1 GCA_025055235.1 Candidatus Roseilinea sp.
CTGGCGCGCTGCCAGCTACGATCACTACGACGGCCTGACCTGGCGCAACACCATCGAGACGGCGACCAACGCTCAGCCGTTCGACGCCAACATTCCGTTGGCCGGATACGCCGAGCGCACGCCGGTGCAGGCCGAGTTCACTCTCTATCGCGGCACCGATAGCATCTACGCGCCGTCACAACCGCTGCGCGCCAGCGTCGGCGCACAGGCGCTCTTCGAGCAGGTGAGCAGGGACGCTGTGGCCCTAGTTCAACTCAGGCTGCCTGTGCCCTTGCTCGACGGAAACCGTTACGCCGCCGTCGGCTCGGTGAGCATCGCGAACGTTGAGCAGTTGCGCGCAGCGTCGCCGGACTACCCGGCTTGGACCGGTCGCTACCTGCAATTGCCGCCGCAGGTGCCCGCGCGCGTGTTCGACCTGGCGCGCAACATCACGGCGCTCGCGCCGACGGCGTTCGACAAAGCCGTGGCCATCGAGCGTTGGCTGCGGGACAACATCGCCTACGACGAACAACTGCCTGCGCCGCCGCCCGGCGTCGAGGCCAGCGACTACGTCCTCTTCGACGTCCGGCGCGCCTACTGCAACTATTACGCGACGGCGATGGTGACCATGCTGCGTTCGCTGGGCATCCCCTCGCGCGTGGCGGTCGGCTATGCACAGGGCGAGCTGTCGCTCGACCCCAACATCCCCGATCGCGCGCTCTACCACGTCAAGGGCGACGACAGCCACATGTGGGTGGAAGTGTTCTTCCCCGGCTACGGCTGGGTGGAGTTCGAGCCGACCGCCGGCCAGCCGCCCATCGAGCGATTCGAACCGCAGGCCGAAGCTACGCCGACCCCGGCGCCGACGCTGCCGCCGCCTACGCCCACGCCGCAGCCCGGTGGGACGGAAGAGGCACAAGCCGCCACACCCACGCCGGAGCCGCAGCCTGCACAGCCCGACGCGCCGGCTAATCCGCCGCCTGCGACGAACCCCGAAGCCGGCAGCTTGTCCGAAACGCTCGACCGGCTGCGCAACAGTTGGCTGCCCTACCTGCTGCTGATCCCGCTGCTCATCGCCGCAGCGCTAGGCGCGCTGCGCTATCTCGAAGGCGCGGGGTTGGGCAAGCTGCCGGCGGTCGAGCGCGCGTATGCCCTGATCACCCGCTACGCCGGCTGGCTGGGCATCGGCAAGCAGCGCCAGTTCACGCCCTACGAGCAAGCCGAGGCGCTGGCGCAGCGCGCGCCGCAAGCGCAAGCGCCGGTGCAACGCATCACCGACCTCTACGTGCGCAAGCGCTTCGCGCCGCCGAAGGACGTTCGCAGCCAGGGCGATGACACGGAAGCGTTGTCGGCCTGGGCGCAGGCGCGCAGCTACCTGCGCCGGGCGCTGCTGCAGACTAGGTTCAGGCAAAAGTAGAGACACGCTAGAGCGCATCTCTGCCATTTACGCAATCTCCACCACCCGCCCGCCCTTGCGCGCATCCTCTGCTGCGAACGCGAGCAGGTGGCTCTCTAACGACACACGCGCCGTGGTCTGGTGCTTCGTGCGTTCGCCGTTCAACGCCTTCACAAAGTCGCGCATCAGCCCGAAGTCACCGCCGCCATGCCCGCTGCCGTCGCCGGTCGGATGGATTACCTCTTCCTTCAGGCTGCCGTGGTCTACGATGCGGATGGTATACGGCCGGCCCTCGCTGAAGTCGCCATAGAGCGTGGCACGCGTGCCGTCCCAGCGCACCGTCCGGCCCTCGCGGTCGCTGTGGCCGTGCATGGTGAAGGTGCACGTCGCGCCGCCCTCGAACTCCAGGTTGAGCGTTTGGTGATCCACCACATCGTTGTCGCAGCGATACACGCAGCGACCATAAGGGCTCGTCTTCAGCTTCTCCCAGCGCTCTTCCGGCAGCGTGTTGAACATGTCGGCAGCAGTGAGCATGAAGCCATGCGCCTCGAACGGCTCCAGCTTCGAGCGCTGATGGATGTCGGCGCCATACAGGCGCGGCGCGTACCAGGGGCAGGTCGCCTCAATGGGGCAGCCGTCGGTGCAAAAGGCCGGCGCGCCTTCGGGCGCATTCTCATGACGATAGTGCATTAGCGAGCCGAACGATGAAAGCCGCGTCACGCGCTGGCCCATCACCCAGACCAGGATGTCAAGGTCGTGGCAGCACTTGGCGAGGATCATCGGCGCAGAGAGCGCCTCGTTGCGCCAGTTGCCGCGCACGAAGCTGTGGCTCATGTGCCAATAGCTCACGTTCTCGCGATGGTCAATCGTCACGATGCGCCCCAGCCGGCCGCTGTTCACGATGTCGTATAACGCCGTGAAGAAGGCCGTATAGCGCAACACATGACAGATCTGCAGCACGCGCCCCAGGCACTCGGCGGCTTCCACCAGTTCTACGCATTCGTCGCGGGTGGGCGCGATGGGCTTCTCCAGCAACACGTCGTAGCCAGCGCGCAGCAGCGCCAGCGTGCTGGCACGGTGCATGCGATCCTGCGTGCAGTTCACCGCCGCGCGCGCCAGTTGCGGGCGCGCGGTCAGCTCTTCCCACGAGGCAAACTGCATCTCGGCGGGAATGTCGTGATACGACGCGAAGCGCGCCCGGCGCTCGGCGTCCGGCTCGGCCACGGCGATGAACTGAATCTCCTCCGGATGCTGTAAGGCATACGGGCCATAGGCCCAGGTCGCGCGGTTGCCCGCGCCGATCATAACGGCTTCGATGGGTGACAGGGTAATCCTCCTCGTATTGCGTATACAGTGCCTCAAGAAAGCTCAAAGCGGAGCGTTAGTCCCGTTGATTTTACGGGAGCTGCGCTCCCTCCAAAGCAGTTTCGTGAAGTAATTGCGTATCCCGTTGTCAGTAGATGGTGATCGGTAGATGAACTCTATATCGCGCGACCAGCGTCGCCGTGGCGGTGTTGCCCACGCCGCTGTTCACCGAACTTACGGCCACCGCCGTATTCGCCGCTTGAACAGGAGCGACGACATCGTCTTTCGCGCCGAACGGCACGCAAGCAGTGATCCTACCGTTGGCGGGGTTGTTGATGGCGATCGTTGCAATAGGCTTGCTCTTAGCGAATTGGCCGTTGATGATAAAGTGCTATCTCACTTTTCACCTTAAAACTCGATTATCTACGAGTACGTCATGTCTGATTCCCAAAAGCCACTCGGTATATCTGTGACGTAGGTTCGCAGAGTATCGTTGAATCCCGCGACCGCTCCACCACGATCACGATAAGGAAGGTGGACATGATTCGAGTCATCTTGTTAAGCAACAAACCGATCGTCCTTGAAGGGCTCCGTAACGCGTTGAAGGTTGATGCCGACATACAAGTCGCAGCCGAAATCCAAGACCATTGCTGATCTGCTCCGGCTTGTTGAAACGCATCAACCCAACATTGTAGTGATGGATGCAGTGTTGCCAGATGCCGATTTCATGAATGCCATTCGCGACGTGTTGGCAAAGCCGAATCCAGCAGAGATTCTGATCTTCAGCCTTGGTGGACGAGCAGAGGTGACTCTCAACGCCTTCCAAATCGGTGTCCGAGGATACCTTCTGTATTGTGAAGACTTCTCGCTCATAGTTTGTCCGATCTCAGCGAACGTGAACAAGACGTACTGGCCTTACTGGCGCAAGGCAAGTCGAACAAGATGGCGACTGCGTTACGCATCAGTGAGCACATGGTGCGCACGCATCTGAGAAACATCTACGCCAAACTCAACATCGAGACGCGCGGACAGATGATTGCCTGGGCTGCACAACACCTGTCCCGTGACGACGACTTGCATAATAGAACGAATGCCTCATCAGTTTCGACGAGTCGCACATCATTCCGAATGAGGGCTAAAGATCATCGCTTTGAGGGTTGTGCCGGCAAGCCCTTTATTGTATGTTTATAGATATGAAGAGCAGACAGCTAATTATTGCAGCGCAAGTTGTAATACTTGGTCTGCTGCTGGCACTCATCGCTGGCAACCTGAGCAGAATCAAGGGTTTCGCTCAGCAGTTGGCTTCTCCTGCGCAAAATCGCCGATCTGTCTCTCTCTTTCTAGCACGTGATTCCCAAGCAGATCTTGCACAAGTGCTCAGCAAATGGGCTGACAACGGGATACAAGATGCTGTGAGCATAGAGGTACTGATGCAGTTGCTCGCCGATGCCAAAGTTGGCGACTCGATGTGGCTAGATGCTGCTGCTTTCCGAGCACTCGACCCGGCATGGTTAAAGTCTAAGTATCAGTCAGGTGTTACAGTTGTCGCAATTGACGTGCCAATGAGCGAACTGGCGGCAAAAGTAGGCGCTCGCCCGGATGTCGTGGTGTCTGACTTGAACTTGTCGTATGCAAAGGGGCGTCCTCAAGTTTCTATGTGTCAAGAGTACACAGACAGTGATGGAGCTTTCGCTACATGCTACACGGATTTCGCCTCAGATCTCGGTCTTCTCCCAACAATCCTGCAGCCATCGATTCAGGATGCAGCTAATCCTAAGTGATTCATACAAAGGTGAGAAATGCGAAGATTTCGCATTCTCAACATCCTGATTGTGTTGGCAGTTACAGCACTTGGAGTTACCGTTGCTCTGCCTGATGGCACAGCTGACGATGGGCAACCCACGAAAGGAAGGCGACCTATGTCTGGCGCACCACGATGGGCAGCTTCACTCTGTAGCGCACGACCAGCGTCGCCGTCGCGGTGTTGCCCGTGCCGCCGTTCACCGAACTCACAGCGACAGCGTTGACCAGGTCTCCGGCCGCTTCCGGCTTTACCTGCACGGTGATGACACACACCTTGCCTCCTGTGATCGCGCCGTCTGCGATGACGATGTTGCCGCCGCCGGGCGTCGCGTTGATCGTGGGCGAATTGCATTCCGGCGAAGCAATCGCGCCGCTAGGCGACGCCACCTTCAATCCGGCGGGCAACGCGTTGTTCAACCCGACGCCGGTTGCGGCCAAAGCGGCATTGGTGTTGGTGATCGTGTAGCGCAGGGTTGTTACCTTGCCCACTTCGACACTTGCCGGCGAGAAGTCCATGCTGATCGTCGGCGGAGCCACGCCGCCCGCGAGTTGGATGACGAGCGGCCCACCGTTGGTGCTGGAATTGGAGGAACTGGTGACTCGCCCCAGGGCGTTCGGTTTGAAGGTGAAGGTGTATCGGCAGCTTCCACCCGGTGGGACGCCTCCGGCGCAGTTCTGCGTCGCGCCGAACTGCGGGTCGAACGGCGCGCCGCCCGCAAAGTTCGTCAACGTCGTTGGACTGGTATTCGTGATGATGACCACTTGTGGTGGGCTGGTGCTGCCTACCGGCACGTAGCCAAAGTCTAGCGATAATGGCGAGGCATAAAAGCTGGCGCCCACACCGGTGCCACGTAAGGTGATCACGATCGGCCCGGCGCTGCTAGATGAGTTCGAGGTGGTGGTGAACGTGCCTGCTGCCGTCGGCGTGAAGCGGAAGACGTACCGGCAGCTCGCGCCGGGCGCTACCCCACCCGCGCAGTTCTGCGTTGCACTGAACTGCGGGTCGAACGGCGCACCACCGGCGAAGCTCCCCAGCACGGACGAGCCGGTGTTGGTGATCGTAACCGTCTGCGGTGGGCTGGTGATCCCAATGCCGACCGGCCCGAAGTCCAGGAACAGCGGCGTCACCCATTTGTCGTTGGTCAGAGGCACAGAGGGACCAGGAAGCCCTTCGCCCTGCAGCGCGATCACGAATGGCCCGGCGTTGGTGGACGAGTTCGAGGTGGTCGAGATCGGGCCGGTGGACTTGGGTGAGAAGTTAAAGAAGTATTGACAGCTCGCGCCCGGCGCCACGCCTCCGGCGCAGTTCTGAGACGCGCCGAACTGTGTGTCGAACGGCGCGCCGCCGGCGAAGTTCGTCAATGTCGTCGCGCCGGTGTTGCGGATGGTGGCGATCTGATTGGGGCTGGTCGTCCCGCTGACCACGCGATGGAAGTCAAACGACAACGGTGTGACATGCAGGCCGGCGCCTACGCCTGTGCCGCGCAGGGTGATCACGATGTTGCCGGCGTTGGTCGAGGAGTTGGACGTGGTCGTGAACGTGCCTACTGCTGTAGGCTTGAAGCTGAAGAAATACTTGCAGCTCGCGCCCGGCGCCACGCCTCCGGCGCAATTTTGCGAGGCCAGGAACTGCGTATCGAGCGGTGCGCCGCCGGCGAAGTTCGTCAATGTCGTCGTCCCGGTGTTGGTGATCGAAACGGTCTGCACCGCGCTGGTGAACCCGACGCCGACCGGGCCAAAGTCCAGCACCAAGGGCGTCACCCATGCGCTGGCCACGGCGGTGGCGTCGGCAGCGCGAGGTTCAGTTGCGTTCTGGGCTGTATAGTGCGCGTCGGGCGGCATTGGCTCCTGCGCCAGGCCAGACGTCGCGGAGACGGCGATCACAGCCAGCGATGCGAGCGCAGCAGTCATGCGGCGCAGACCAAGTGGGTTGCTCATCTTGCCCTCCGTGATGGTGACACGAACCAGCGCACGCGCTGATTCGCCACAGCCAATTCTGAGGACACTGTAGCGTCACATGGTGAACTTGGCAAACGCATCCACCACCGGCTTGATGTCGTCCATCAGCGGGTAGAGGATCGGGCACGTGACGCCGGCAGCCACATACTCGCGCACCTTGGCCACGCACTCGTCGCTCGTGCCCACCGCCATCAACATACGCGGCACGTCGTCGGGGATGACCTTGGCCGCGGCAATGTATTCGGCCTCGGTGGCCGGCCAGCTCATCACGCTCTGCACCTTGGCGATCAGGTCGTCGGGCACACCGCTGGCTTTCATGATGTGCGGCTCGGTAGCCAGGTAATACGCCACCAGCTTCTTGGCCTCGAAGTAGGCCGCCTTCGGGTCGTCGTCGCTGAGCGAGCACACCAGCAGCTCCGGCCGATCCACCTGATCGAGCGTCTTGCCTGCCTTGGCCGCGCCTTTGGCAACCAACGCGACCGCGCGCTTGATGTAGTCCACGCTGACCACGTAGTTCAACACCACGCCGTCGCAGATCTCGCCGGCCAGATCGAGCATCTTGTCGCCGGTTGCGCCGATATAGATCGGGATGTCGCGCGGGCGCGTGTCGCCGAACACCACGTCGAGCCGGACGCGGTCGAGCTTGACGAACTCGCCCTGATACGTCACTTCTTCCATCGTAAAGAGTTGGCGAATGGCCTCGACGTATTCGCGCATGGCCTGCAGCGGGCGCTCGCGCTTGACGCCGACGCGCCCGGCGATCGGCTCCCACCACGCGCCCAGGCCAAGCATGACGCGGCTGGGCGCATCGGGGTCGCCGCTAACCTGCTTGCCCAGCTCCCACATTGTGCTCCAGGTCGCAGCGATGACGGCCGGGTTGCGCGTCCAGATCGGCAACACCCCGCTGCCAATGCGCAACTTCTTCGTGCGCGTCAGGAACGCGCTCATCATCACGATGCAGTCGCGGGCCAGGCGCGTATCGGCCTGCCAGATTTCGGCGAAGCCGTTGGCTTCGGCATACTCGGCCATCTCCAGCTCGTAGCCGAGCGGATGCTTATCCTGCATGTAGAGGGCGAAGCGAGGCTGCTTAGTGTTCGGTGTGAGGGTGGTTGTCATGAGGGGAATGATAGCCGGAGAGCAAGACCAGTGCAGGTGACGCAGGAAGAGCCGTTTGACGGCTTCTCCCATCACGACGATCTGATACAGCATCGCCGTGCTTCGCTTGCCATGAACGGGTGCATTCGTCAACAGGGGCAACGCGCATGCCGGCAGGGCGCGCTCTGGATTTGGCCCGAATGGGCTACCGCAGCGCGCCATTGCCGATACATCATCGGCGCGGAACGACGTCCGCGCCCTGCGCGCGACATTTTCGCCCCTATACACGAATGCACCCTTACGGGTATGCGCATCTCAACGCACGTTCAGCAAAATCTGCGAAAGTTGCGGCATGAGGACTGCTCCTTTGCTGGGAATGCTGGCCGCTGCAGCTGCGCTTGGCGCATGTGCCTTCCCCGCACCCGCGCTCACACCGGAGCCGACCTTCCCCCCGCGCGCGATCCGCGTTGATTATCCGATCACGCCGCCCGACGTGCCGATGCTGAACCAAGATGGGCAACCGGCCAAGCTGAGCGATTTCCGTGGCCGGCTGGTGCTGATTTTCTTCAGCAATATCCGGTGTCGCGAGGCATGTGTGGACGCGCTGCCGCAATTCCAGGAGATCAAGCGCGCACTCGGCCCGCGCAGCGCTGAGCTAGCCTTCGTCATGGTGGGCACCGATCGCTTCGCCGACGGGCCAAGCGCCCTCAAGCAGCACCTCGGCCGCTACGACCCGACGTTCGTCGGGCTGACGGCCGAGCGTAGCGACATGCGCCAGCTCGCATTGCGCTTTGGCATCCACATGTATGAAAACCGCGACGGCTTGCTTGCCCCGCATGCACCGTTCATCTATCTGCTCGACCGGCAAGGGCGCCTGCTCTACTTCGTGCAGGACGGTGTGGCAACGTCCGAGATCGTCAGAATCGTGCGCAGCGTGCTAGATGAAGGTTGACGTGCGTCCGCGAAGCCTCACGCCGACTCGCGCAGCATCGCTTGCACGTCCCTGGTGATGACCTCGATGGGTGTGCCGAAAGAGTACTTCATTCGCCATTTGCCCTGCGCATCAAGCAAGTAAATAAAGCTGGTGTGGGCGACCAGATAGCTCTCCGGATTGTTGCCCTGCGGCGGTTGCTTCTCGAACAGGCCGTCGAACTCGTAGATCAGCTTCTTCAGCGTGGCTTCGTCGCCGGTCAGGCCGATAAAGGCCGGATCAAAGGCCGTCACGTAGCGCCGGATCACTTCCGGTGTGTCGCGTTGCGGGTCCACGGTGATAAAGACGAAGTTGACCTGGTCGCCGGCCTCGCCCAACTCGCGCTTCACCCGGCGCAGGTCCGACATGGTCAGCGGACACACGTCCGGGCAGAAGGTATAGCCGAAGGCGATGAGCGTGGGCTTGCCGCGCAGCGCATCGAGCGACATCGGCTGATTGTTCTGATCAATCAGCGTGACGTTGGAGATGGTGCGGTACTGGCTGATGGCGACGCCGCCGGGCGTCGGCGTCGGGATCGGGCCGGTGGCCAGTTGCGGCGCATAGCTGAGCAGCAAACCGAAGATCACGATGGCCGCCATGCCGCCCAGCACGCCGAGGAACACTTTGAAACCATCGCTCCGAGTGTTCATGACGGGCATGTTCGCACGAAAAGATAAGAGCGGCGCGAGAGACGGCGACCCTCTCGCGCCGCTGCACGCTCACGGTTCACGCACGGTCACATCCACGGGGATGGTCTTGCCCGACTGGAAGGTGAGCGTGAGCTTGAACGTATCGCCGGGTTTCAGGTCGCGCCTGACGCCCATCAGCATGATGTGGTAGCTGGCCGGCCTCAGCTCCACGCTGCCGTTGGCAGGGATCTCCAGGCCGCCGGTGACTTCTTCCATCACCATCATGCCGTCTTTCTCTTTGGTCTGGTGCACCTGGATCATGTCGGCGACGTCGCCGGATGCGCTAAGCAGCTTATCGGGCGCACTCCCCTTATTTTCAATCACCATGTAGGCGGCGCTGTTCACGCTGCTCTTGGCAGTGTCAGTCTTGTCCGAACTGCCGTGGTTGCCATGAGAATGGCTCTCGCCGGCGCCCATCATGCCCATTGTCGGACGGGCCCAGGCATCTCGAATCGCGATGTTGCTCTGCCCGCCCGTATTTTGGGCGGGCGTTGCCGGCGCGGCGCAAGCGACGAGCATCAGCCCCGCAACGGCTGCCAAAAACAATTTCTTGATCATCATCTTTCCATCCTGCTCAAAAGCGCAGCCCATATCCGATGAGGCGCACGAGCCGGCTGCGCAGCGACGCGCGCGCCTAGAAGTTGGTTCGAATGTGACAGTGAATCGGAACTCAGGAGGCAAGACGAGGGGGTGGTTTAGGCGGCTGCTGCTCGATGTGAAAGGGCGGTGAACCCTGGACAGGCGTTAGGCTGGTCAGAATGGTCAGCGCGGCGAGCCCCAGCGGCTGAGATGGCGCACATTCCGTCACGGCGCGAATCAACTGCTGCAAAGTGCTAAGCGGCGTGCGGCTATCGTCAGAGGACGCGGGTTGATGATACGGTGACGGTGGGGCGCAACGAAAGCCCGCTGCTGGCGCCTCGTGATGAACGATGTCCAAGATGCGACAGAATGCAATGCACAACAGCGGCGCCAACGCCAACAGCATTGCGACGCTCGTGCGACTCAGCGCAACCATCTGTTCTGAGTAAACCTGCGCGATTGTCCATTTGCCCATACGATCCAAGCACGCACAACGCGCAGGTAATTATCCCATGCGGATCACCGCGTGATCGTTTGCACATCGGCGAGGTCGTCCGATAATCACCGGGCGAAGGCAAGCGAGGCCCAGCATGTACGAGACGCTCGAAGAGTTGCGCGGCGTGACGCTCTTCACGGTGGCGCCATTGTGCGACGGTGACCTATTGCTCCACTTGGTCGGGACGGAGCCGCTGGACGAAACCGTAGGCCGCGTGCCCACGTATCGCTTCGACATGCATCTGCAGGGCGTGCGCCACGCTGTGGGCGGCATCAGCCTGCGCATCGCCAACACGGATCACATCGTGAACTATTTGGGGCACATCGGCTACCACGTCGAGCCGGCCTATCGTGGCCGGCATCTGGCCGCGCGAAGCTGCCGGCTGTTGCTGCCGCTGGCGCGCCGGCATGGTCTGAACCCGCTCTGGATCACGTGCAACCCCGACAACTGGGCGTCGCGCCGCACGTGTGAGCTGGCCGGCGCGCGCCTGGTGGAGATCGTCAATGTCCCCCCGGACAACCCGATCTACCTCGGCGGCGAGCCACGCAAGTGCCGCTATCGGCTGGATACAATGGGTTGATGTGTCAACAACTCAGCGAGTTGTAATCCCTGCTCTCTATGATGCAGCGCGTATCTAGACCTAGACAATGAGGAGGATTTCAGAACAATGATGCGAATGCCTCGATTGATGGCTGCAGCAGTCGCTGCGGCCGCGACGATCGCGCTGGTCGCGTGTGGCTCGCCCCAGGCAACGCCGATAGCAGCGCCGGTCGCGCCTACCACCGCACCCGCCGCAGCGCCGGCTACGGGCGCCCGCCCCCTGTTTATTGACTTCTACGCGCCGTGGTGAGGATCGTGCATGGCAATGAAGCCTGTCGTGAACAGGCTCGAAGAGGAATTCGGCGACCAGGTGGAATTCCGGGCGCTGAACATTGACGAAGCCAGCTCCAAAGAGGCGATGGCGAAGTACAAGTTCGTCGGCCAGCCCCAGTTCGTCATCGTCGCCCCGAACGGCGAGGTGGTCGCCTCGCGCAACGGCATGCAGACCTACGACCGGTTGAAAGCCGACATCGAAGCAGCCTTGGCGAAACGGTAATGTGCAAGACAATCGCCCTCTGCTGCTCTTCGGCGCAGAGGGCGATTTTCATTCTTCGGTCTCCACAATCCCCCACCACTCCATGAGCTTGAGCAAGCCGGGTTGCTTGCGAAACCACTCGACGGGAAAGGCCAGTTGCACGATGGCCGCCGAGTAGTGCAGGCCGCCCTTGTCCGGCGGGATCAGGTCGTAGTTCCAGTTTGCGTCGGCCTGGTAGCAGAAGCCGCGGCCTTTGTCGGCCTCGATCTGCCAGTACTCCAGCACATGCGCAGCGGCGTAGCGCCGCCGGAGCGCAGCGCGTTCTTCTTCGCTCACGCCGCTGTGCAGCACATCTATCGCCAGTGCTGGCGGTCCATAGATCGCGTCGGCCTTGACGGATCTGCGCTCGCTGTTCGGCACGTAGAGCACGTCCGGCGTCAACACGTCATCGCCCACGACGACGCGCGCACCTTTGCCGATGACCGCGCCGAGTTCATACGCCTCGACGACGACGGTGAGCAGGGTGACCAGCCACGCTTGTAGCTTAGCTTGTAGGACGCTGTACGGTGAGGAGGACATGGCGTAAAACGCAATCATCAATCATGAATCATCAATCATGATTCATGATTCATGATTCATGATTGATGATTCATGATTGTGATCCACGATTAACAACCCGTGACCGCGACCGGCCGGCCGCCGATCTCACGCAGCGCGCGCCAGCGCACGGGGGCGTAGTAGATCTCGAATTCGAGCAAGCCCCGATCAATCGTTGTCACGTAGGCGCGCATGGATTTGCCGCCGTAGTATGCATAGCCCAGGCATGCCGTATAGCCCTGCTCCGGCTCCATAGCCCAGCCCAGGCTGCTGCGCACGCTCTCCCTCGTTCGCCAGACCAGGCCGAAGCCGCGCACCGGTGCGAATTCGCCGGCGGGCGGCGCGGCGGAGAGCGCCGGCTCTGTGCTGCCTTCGACGAATTCATCGCTGTAGCGTTCGAGCAGCGCTGCATCGCCGAAGCGCGGCGCGTCGTACAACACATAGATCGAATCCGTCGCAGCGAGCCAGATCATCGCGCCGTGCTCGAAGCGCTGAAAGGCGGCCGGCGTGGCCTGCACGGGCGTAAATGGGCAACCTTCCACGCGCGGCGTGAAGAACCACGGATGGTCGCATGTCAAGATCAGGCGTTGTGTGCTGCGCAGTTGGCCATCTACATTCAGCGCCAGCACCAGCGGGCTGAGCGCGCCGGCTTGTGCAGGCACCGTGAACGAGATCACCCCAGCTTTGCGCGAGGGCGTGCTGCGCGTCTGCTGCGGCAGGCGAAAGCCCGCCGGCGCGCCGTCCACGGTCAACGCAGTCAATGTCACGCGGCGTGCCGGCCGGTCGAGCCGATAGGTAGCAACGACGGTTTCGCCTTTAGCCGCTTCTTGCCTGTCGAGCGTGAACGCCAGAACGTTCGGCGCTTGCAGAGGAGACGAACGCGCCATGGCCGGCGCTGGCGCCGCTGCGGCCAACGCGATGGCGCTCGCTGCGATCAGCCGGCACAACGTTCGCATACACTGGATTGTAAATGAGCGAAGTGATCATCGAGCGCTTCACGCCGGCGGATCAGCCGGCCGCGCGGGCGCTGATTCTGGCCGGCTTGGAGGAGCGCTGGGGCGTGCTCGACCCATCGCTCAACCCGGACCTGAACGACATCGCTGCCAGCTATGCTGCCGGCGCGTTTCTCGTCGCGCGGATGGCCGGCCGGCTCATCGGCACGGGTGCGTTGCTGCCGGAGGGCGAAGGCGTTGGGCGCATCGTGCGCATGTCGGTTGACTCGCGCCATCGCCGCCATGGGATCGGCGCGCGCATCCTGCAAGCGCTGCTCGATGACGCGCGGGCACGCGGGTATCGCACGATCGTGCTGGAGACGACCGAGACGTGGGACGACGCAATTGCGTTCTACCTGCGCCAGGGCTTTCGTATCGTCGCGCGCCGCGATGGGGAGGTGCACTTCGCGATGGCGCTGGCATGAGTGGCGCGATCACAGCCGCATTCCATACATGATGGCGTGTTGATCGTCACGGAGGCGCCGGAAGCCCATGCGCTCGTAGAAAGCGATGGCATTGTGGTTGCGCGCGCCCACGCCCAGGTGCACTGCCGGCGCGCCCAGCTCGCGCAGCCGCGCCAGGAAGGTCTCCACCAGCCGGCGGCCCCAGCCCTGCTTCTGGGCGACCGGCAGGATGTCTATGTGCAAATGCGCCGGATACTCGCGCGCGATCTCATCCACCTCGATGCCGGCGTGGATGGCGCGGATCATCTCTGCATCGGGCGAGTGATCGTCGGGCGGCGGCAATGGATAGCGTGCGCGCAGTGGCGGGAACCATTCGCGTTCACAGCGCGCGGCGAATTCGGCGGTGTCCAATGCGCCGAGGATGTAGCCGCACGCCTCGTCGCGCTCGTCAACCAGCACGAACGACGTCTCCGGCGCGAGCACGCCGTACGGTGCGGCGAAGTAATGGCCGAGCAGATCCGGGTCGCGAAAGCGCGAGGTCGCGTCGGCGCCGCTGTCGCCGGTTTTCAGGCAGATGGTGTAGAGCGCGCGCAGATCGCGCGGCTGATAGGGGCGAATGGCGAAGGGCATGATGTCAAGTTCGGCGATGCACCAGCGCTTCGATCTGCTCGAAGCTAATGCCGTATTTGCGTGCGATGTCGCGGGCATAGCTCATGCCCTGAGGCGGGCCGGGCATGATCTTGTAGGTGCGCACGCCGGCTTCGTCCGAGCCGTTGCGGGCGAGAGTCTGCGCAATCAGGCTGGTGACGCAGCTATCGCCGGGCGTCTCGGCGTTGATCTGCTCGGCGGCTGCGGCCAGGCCGTGCAGGTGCGTGGCGAAGATCGCCCGTGCGCCGAGCAAGCGCAGCCCGCGCACCACGTCGCGCGCTAAGTACAGGCTTTCATCCGGGCTGGTGCTGGAGAGCGACTCGTTCAGCAGCACCAGGCTGTGGCGTGTGGCGTGTGCAAAGATTTGGCTCAGCCGGCGCGCTTCTTCGCCCAGCCGGCCCGACTCCAGTTCGGGCCGTTCTTCGGCGGCGAAATGCGTGAAGATCGCATCCACAGGACTGATGCGCGCCTGCCGCGCCGGCACGGGCAGGCCGGCCTGCGCCAACACATGAATCAGACCGACCGCCTGGATGAAGGTGGTCTTGCCACCTTGATTCGGCCCGGTGAGGATGAAGATGCGCCCGGCTGCGCCGGCAGCAGGTTCACCGAAAGCGACGTCGTTCAGCACGACGCGCCCGCGCAGATCCGCCTGTGGCTCGCGCGCCAGCATGCGCAGGGCCAAGTTAAGGTTGAACAGGTCGTGCACCTCGCAAGCGCGCGCCTCGCGCGGGAGGATGTCCGGCCGGCACATGGGCAAGCCGGCCGCTTCGATCCGCCGGACGAGCTGAACTGCGCCGAGGTAGAACGCGATCTCGCCTTCCAGCGCGATCAGGAACTGGCTGCTCAGCCGCGCATAGCGCGCCAGCGCCTCGGCGACCGGCTGCGCTGCCGATTCGAGAATGTCGCTGAGGTCCTTGAACAGCGGCACGAGCATCAGGTTCGCGCGCGTGTAGGGCATGTGATCGGGCAGCGTGATGCGATGCAGGCGCGCCAAACCTTGCGACGTTTCACCGT
Source organism: Candidatus Roseilinea sp. (assembly GCA_025055235.1). Classification (GTDB taxonomy): domain Bacteria; phylum Chloroflexota; class Anaerolineae; order J036; family Brachytrichaceae; genus JAAFGM01. The sequence goes on from JANWYN010000033.1 coordinate 15,002, forward strand.
CGCCGTCTGGCTTGCCGAGCAGTTTGCCCAACAGCGAGAACCCCGCACCCTTGAAGCGGTGGGTGTTGATGGCGAGCAACGTCGCCTCGCTCGGCTGCAGATGCGCATCGAGGTTGACGCCGATGGTGACGCTGCCGATGTTGCGCACCTTGGCCAGCATCTCCGGCAGTTCGGCGCGCAAGGCCTGGAAGGCCGGATCGTTTTCTATCGCGGTCAGGGCATCCAGCACGCGCCGCCAGCCGGCCGATGCGAGCGCGCCGACGTGGGAGAGCAGCACGGCGCGCAATCGTTGCACGCACTCGACGTAGAGCTCTAGCTCGCCCAGCCGAAAGACGACCCGTTGCAGGGCAGTCTCGCTGGGACGCGCCGGGTGATTCACGGCATAGAAGCCAAGCTGCGTTAGCGTGGGCAAGAGTTGGCGCAGCGCCTCGGCCAGCGCCGCGTTGTGCAGCAAGTCTCCTAACGCCGCCTGCCGGTAGGCGATCACAGCCGGATCGTCGCACAGCGCCAGCAGCGCCTGGCGCGCACGCGCTTCATAGCGGCCGTCTAGGCTGAGCGCGCGTGCAAGCTCGGCGATACCCAGGTCGGCCGCTGCTGCATCGTTCAGGGCAGCGCCGGCGCGGCCTGCGCCTTCAGGCCAAAGCAGGCTGACAGGGCTCTGAGGGATCTGCGCGCTCACGACCGCGTGGATTGTAATAGGTCGCAGCAAGTATTGATCATCCACCGTCACCTGTAACGACCTTTCTGTAGACCTCCACCGTCCGCTCCGCCGTGCGCTGCCAGGTGAACTGCGCCGCACGCGCCAGCGACTTCGCGCGCAGCTCGGCGCGCAAGGCGTCGTCGCCCAGCACACGATGCAGCGCTGCGGCCAGCGCGCGAACGTCCGTCGGGTCAACGGTGATGCCGGCGTCGCCGACGACCTCCGGCAGCGACGTGACGTTCGACGCGACGACCGGCGCGCCGCAGGCCATCGCCTCCAGCGGCGGCAGGCCGAAGCCTTCATACAGCGACGGATAGGCCATCACTGCGCATGCGCTATACCACTTCGGCAGATCCTCGTCGCTCACCCGACCGATCAGCCGGACGCGATCTTCGAGGCCCGGTTGCCGGATGCGCGCGAACACCTCGTCGTATTTCCAGGCCGGGCTACCACCCACGAACAATTGAAGATTGATGATTGATGATTGAGAATCGAGCACGGAGAACGCTTCGATCAGGCGCGGGAGGTTTTTGCGTGGTTCGAGGCTGCCGAGGTAGAAGATGGCATGATCACCGATGCCGTGTTGCGCCTTGAACGCAGCGATCGCTTCGGGCGGCTGCGGCTTGAAGTGATCGTGATCTACGCCGAGCGGGATGGCCACGATCTTCTCCGGCGCGACGCCGAAGTGCTGCACCACGTCACGTTTGGTCCACTCGCTGATGGCGATCACGCGCGCGGCGCGCCGGCACGACCAGCGCGTGAACAGTGATAGATAGACGCGGTTTAGCGGCCTGTGCGCTTGCGGCTGCGTGATGAAGCTCAGGTCGAAGACGGTGACGACGGTGGGGCACGGCGTGCGCAGCGGCGCGACGAAGCCAAGGCCGTGATACAAGTCGGCCTTCAGCTCGCCAAGCACGCGCGGCGTCTCGGTTTGTTCGACGAGGATGCGGCTGAACGGGTGTTCGGTGCTTCGCGAGGCGGTAAGAATTGAAAATTGAAAATTGGAAATTGAAAGGTCCTTAGGCGCGGCGGTCGGGCTGATGAGCGCGGTGAAATGTGCCTCTGGGTAATGCGCGGCGGCATTGGGAATTTCTCGCAGTAGATATTGCGCATACCGATGCACGCCGGCCTGGCGATAGCCGGGCGCGCCGCTGAGCAGATACGCGCCGAGGACGATATGCATTTCGACGATGCTGACCTGCGCGCTTTAGCGAAATGCGGCGATCACCTGCTTCAGCGTCGGCTTGCTGCCGGACAGCAGTGCCTGAGCGCGGAAGGCACGCCCGCTGGCGTTGATCGCCAGATAGACCAGGCCGGCCAGTAGCGCCAGGCTAATCGCCACTTCCAACGGCGACACGCTCGCGCCGAACAACCGCATCGGCATGACCAGCGGCGAAGTGAACGGGATCAGGCTCAGCGCGACGGCCAGCGGCCCATTCGGCTCTGCAGCAATCGCTGTGTTCAGGTAGATCGGGACGAAGAGCGGGAGCAGCAGCAGGAACGTATACTGCGCCGCCTCGCGCGAGCCGGGCATCAACGCGCCTAAGCCGGCCAGCAAGCCGGCATAGACGAAGTAGCCCAACACGAAGAACAGCGCCGTCAGCAGCACGGCCACGGCCGAGATCGGGCCGATCACCTCGCTGAGGAAGGGCAGGCGCGTGAACGCCAAGATAGCCGAGCCGAACCAAAGCACCAGTTGAATCAAGCCGACCAGGCTTAGCCCGAGGATCTTGCCGGCCAGCAGCTCGGTAGGCGTGACCGAGGACATGAGGATCTCGATCACGCGGTTCTCTTTCTCCGTCGTCACCGATTGCATCAGATAGGCGGACGCCGTCATCAAGACGACGAAGAAGAGCAAGGCCACGCCATACATCAACGGCGAGAATCCACCGAACGACGGACCGGTGCGCGTCCGCACCGTGGCGACCGATTCGCTCTGCGTGATGTTCACTTGCCGGTCGAGCTGCGCCCACAGCGCCTCGTCGTCCAGCAGATTGCGGTTCAACATGCGCTGGAAGTCGTCCGTCCGCTGCCGCGGGCCGAGCGGGCTGTCGTCCAGCTCTTTCATCACCATGCGCACTTCACCGCTCTGCACATAGTCGGCAGGGATGACGTAGAACGCCTCGATCGCGCCGGCTTGGAGCGCACGTTCGGCTTCCGGCTCGCCGGCGAATGGCTCGAAGCCGTCGTCGAGCTGGCGGATGATGCCGGCGTAGTCCACGAACCCGTGTGGCAGGTTCGGCTGGCCGGTGCGCTGCGCGACCACTGCTGCCGTTGCGACGCCGCTGACCAGGCCGATGACGATGACCATCGCGCCCACGATGATCGGCAGGCCGATGATGCCAAACCAGAAGCTCGGCTTCGAGACGATCGTGCGGAACTCGTGCTTTAGGACGATCCAGGTCTTTGACATAGGCTTGATCCACTCCCGACTCCCGACTTTCTAGAACGCTAGAACGCAAGTAGGGAGTCGGGAGTCTCAGAATCGAATACTCGCCACAAGCTCGCTCCACTTCACGCCCTTGTCGAAGCGCAGCATGCCGATGCGGAAGACGCGCCCGGCCAGCCAGATCGCGCCGGCAGCACCGGCCGCGATCAGCATCAGCGCGAGGATAATCTGCCACGCCGGCACGCTCACCATGCCGTAACGCATCAGCAACGTGAGCGGCGATGTGAGCGGGATCAGGCTCAGGATCACCGAGAAGACACCGTTCGGGTCGAACAAGATCACCACGAGGAAGAAGAGCGGGATCATGGCGATGAGCATGACGGGCGAAGCGTAGTTCTGCCCCTGCTTGGCGTCTACAACCATCGAGCCGACGGCTGCCAGTAAGGCACCGAGCATCACGTAGTACAGCGTGAACATCGCCAGAGCCAGCGCAATGAAGCCGGGTTCGAGTGAGACGTTTTGCAAAAAGGGCAAGCGCGGCTGCAGCACCGATAGCGCGACGAACGCAGCGATGGACCAGATCGCCATCTGCAGCAAGCCCACCGCGCTCAACCCGAACACCTTGCCGGCCATCAACTGCGTGGGCGTCACCGATGTGATCAGCACCTCCATCGTGCGATTCTCCTTCTCGTCTAGCACCGCCTGCATGAAGTACTGCGAGCCGCCGAAGGCGGCTGTGATGAAAAGCATGGTGAACACGAGCGGCAGCAAGAAGGAAGGGATGTCATCGTCGCGCATCGCGCGGGCGCGATCCGGCGTCTCGAAGGAGAAGCGCGATCCTTCCAACACGCGCTGCGCAACGGATGCAGGCCGGCCGGCCAACAGATGCGCATTGCGATACCGCTCGAACGCCCGGCGCAGGTCGCTGTTGCTCGGCTCGTCTTCCCAGTAGATCAGACGCACGTCACCGCTGGTAAGGAAGTCCGGGGCGAGCACCAGGTAGGCGGTGATCTCCTGCTGCTCCAGCGCAGCGCGAGCACTCGTCTCATCGTCGAAGCGCGTGAATGTGAAGCTGGAATCCGGCGGGTTCGCTGCCTGCGGCAGCACACCGGCCGGATCCACGTAGCCGACCGTGCCGGTCTCGAAGCGTGCCGCTGCCGACGCGCTGATGAAGCCGACCACCGTCGCAACTGCGAGGATGATCAACGGCATCAGCAGTATGCCGATGAAGCGCCGCCGGAAGACGTGGCGCTTGAACTCGTGCCAGGCGATCAACAGAGTCTTTGACATCGCGTTGCTTTACGCGTTGCGCGTTCTGTAGAAGATGTCTTGCGTCTTGCGTCCTACGTCCTACGTCTTGCGTTTTGCGTTTTACTTTTCGCAGCTCGCGCCTTACGCTTGTTTCCCCGACACCACCCGCACGAAGATGTCGTCCATGGTCGGCAGGGCCAGCTCGAACGCTTCGATCTTCAGACCCGGCGTCGTCGCCAATTGCGCGAGCAATGCTTGTGGATCCATGTCTTTGGGCAGCGATAGCGTGTGCGTATTGCCCTTGCGGCTGGTCTCCAGCACGCCGGGGATGTGCGGCAATTCGCCGTGCGCGGTGACCCGCACAGCGTTGTCCGCATACTGCCGGCGAATCTCGTCCACGCTGCCGTAGAGCACCGACTCGCCTTTATCAATCAGCACGATGCGGTCGCACATCTCCTCAACTTGGTACATCTGGTGCGTGGACATGATGATCGTCGTGCCTTTGCGGTGCTCTTCGAGCAAGAGGTCTTGCACCAGCCGCGTGTTCACCGGATCGAGGCCGCTGAACGGCTCGTCAATGATGATGAGTTCCGGCGCATGGATCAGCGTGGCGATGACCTGCACCTTTTGCTGCATGCCTTTGCTGAACTCGCTCACCTTCTTGCGTTTCTCGGCAGCCAGGCCCAGCCGTTCGAAGAAGGCATCGGCGCGCCGGCGCGCCTCCTGGCGCGAGAGGCCCTTCAACTCGGCCAGGTAAAGCACGCACTCTTCGACGCGCAAGTCCTTGTAGAGGCCGCGCTCCTCCGGCAAATAGCCGATGCGCTCTTTCTTGGCCTCGGTCATCGGCCCACCCAGCACGTTGATCTCCCCGCGGTCGGGCTTGTAGATGTCGAGGATCATGCGGATCGTCGTGGTCTTGCCGGCGCCGTTCGGGCCGAGCAAGCCGAAGATTTCGCCACGATGCACGTTGAAGCTCACGTCGCGGACGGCCTGCGCTTGGCCAAATGACTTCGCTAGGCCGGAGACCGAGACGGTCGCACCGTTCATCGTCGTCATATTCGCCTCCTTTAGTCCGGCGGCTTGCGCAGCAACAACCACATGCCCAGCAGCATCGGCGCAAAGAAGATCGCCGTGCTGAGGAGCAGGGCGCTGAGCTGACCGGTGATGCCGAGGACGATCATCCCAGCCAGCACCGGCCCGCCCACCAGCACACCGCCGAAGAAGCGACGCCACTTCGCGTCGCGTGGATCATTCATATGTTGCAATCGTATCGCGTGTTAGGTCTTCGGCGTCACGCGCCAACTGTCAGATGTCACGTGCCATGTATTGCACATTGCGCCGACGCGGGCATCCCCTACGCGAGGGATTCCTCGGCGCATCGCTCACGCATCGCCGTCGCCGATGCGCCGGAGTGCTGATCTGGCTAAGTCTCGCGCGCGTTGCGGCGCATCGCCCACGTAATCGCTCGCATCGAGCAGCGCGCGCGCCGCTTCTGGGCTGATATAGTGCGTGATCTGGGCGTCGGCGCACAACGAGGCGACCAGCGGGTTCGGCTCGCCGGCGCTCACCTTCGCCCAGGCCGCAAGCGCATGTTCGCGGATGCGCTCATGCATTTCCTGACGATTCGCGCCCGCTTTCGTGACGGCCATGAGCAATCGCTCGGTGGCGGCGAACGGCCCATAGATGCGCATGGTATGCGCGATTTGTGCTTCGTTCACGCGCAAGTCCTGGATGATGCGCGTCGCGACGGCAAGCATTTCGTCCATGGCCAAGAAGGCTTCCGGCAACATCGCGCGCCGGTTGGCCGAATCGTCTAGCGTGCGCTCCAGCAACGAATGTGCTGCATTGTCCCACGCCACGCGCGGCAACGCGGCGATCAGCCGTCCCAGCGACCCGATCTTCTCGGCGTTGATCGGGTTGCGCTTGAACGGCATCGCCGACGACCCGACCTGCTTGGCGCCAAACGGCTCACTCCATTCGCCGATCGGCGGCGATTGCAGGATGCGCAGATCGAAGGCGAATTTATAGAGCGACTGCGCGATGCCGGCCAGTGTGTTCATCACCCGCCAGTCCTGCTTGCGCGGGTAGGTCTGCGTGGCGACGGGGAAGGCGACGAGGCCGAGTTTGGCAAGAGCGCGCTGTTCGAGAGATTTAGAGATCGAAGATTGGAGATCGGAGATTGGAGATTGGGCATTGGACTCTGATAGTTCCAGATACGACGCCGATGTGCCCACTGCGCCTTTGAATCCCTTGCCCTTGATGTCATCGCGGACGCGCTCGACTTCGTTGAGGTCCATGAGCAGGTCTTGCAAATACTGCGCCAGGCGATAGCCGACGGTGGTCGGTTCGGCCGGCTGCAGGTGGGTGAAGGCCATCGCCGGCAGGTCGGCGTACTGCAGCACCTTGCCGGCCAGCGCCCGGATCAACTTGACTAACGACGCGTGCACCAGGCACATCGCTTCGCGCAGGCGCAATGCGTCGGCGTTGTCTTCGATATCCATCGAGGTCGCGCCAAGGTGGATGATGCCGCCGCCGACGGGGCATTGCTCGGCGTAGGCGCGCACCTCGGCCATGAGGTCGTGATGGATCTCGCGCTCGATCTCCAGCGCACGGGCGATGCTGGCTTCGGTCACCTCCTCCATGTGAGCGCGCAAGTCCTCGGCCTGCGCGCGCGAGACGATGCCCAACTCGCACTGCGCTTCGGCCAGTGCCACCCACACCCGGCGCCACAGCAGCCGTTTGTAGCGCTCGCTCCAAATCGCGCGCATCGCCTCGCTGCCGTAGCGATGGGAGAAGGGCGAAGCGAACGTTTCGATGGTCATCGTTGCTCAAATGTCAGGGGTCAAGTGGGTGCGTCTTGCGTCCTACGTCTTACGTCCTGCGTCTTGCGTCAGCGCACCTCGAAGTTGGCGACGAATTGCGGCACACCGCCTAGCGCGATGCGCACCTCATAGAGGCCGGGTTGAAACCCGCCCGGCGGCGACCAGGACACGTAATCGGTACCCTGGCCGTTCTTCGCCAGCCGCTTGGAGCGAAAGAACACGCTGCCACCATCGCGAAACCACGAGTGTCGCAGCAGCGCGCTCGGCGGCACGTCGCGGAAGTCGAAGAAGATGTAGATCGTCTCGACGCCGCGCGTGAACGTCGTGCCGGCGCCGATGGGCGCGCCGTTTGCGTCAACGCCGATAGCGATCGCATTGAGCACCAGACGCTTATCCGGGGGGATCTGCGCTTCGCCGGCAGCCGTTGATCCATTTGCCGGCGTCGCTACTGGGCTGACCAGCGCCGATGTCGGCTCCGGGATCGGGGTCGCCGAGGACGTCGGTTGCAATGTAGGCAGTGAAGTTGGCTGAATCGGCGGTGTATCCTCGGTCGTGGTCGCGACGACAGGCGTGACATCGGGAATCGCCGTGGCCGGCTCGAGCGAAGCGGTGGCTGTGCCTATGCCTGCCTCGGCGCGGGCCGCGCTGAGCGGCGGAGGTTGAGCAGTTTCCCGTGGCACAATCCAGCTCGTCACCAACAACACGCCGGCCAGCGCGAAAACCGAGATCGCAAGGGTCAACCTTCGGTTAGCGGTGCGCTGTGCATCTCGGCGCACGCCGTAGTAGGCGGCTCGCCGCGCCCAGCGAGCAACCCAAATCGCGTTCAGAAAGATGAGGAGCGCCACGAGGGCCACGATGCCTGCTGCGATACCGAGTAGATTCGACGCAGGAATCACAACGCCAGCATTATACGGACGCTGCATTTGCCGGACTCCCCTGAGGCAAACCGCCCGGGAAGTTGTGGGCAATATGCGGCGCAAGGCTGCTTTGCCATGCGTCGTACGCGGATGCATCCGTCGCGCAAATTGCACTTGCTGCAACGCGCGCTGCTCTCACCTGGACGTAAGGATCGCTGGTTAATAATTAAGCACCGGTGGTTGATCAGCTCAAAGTTTTCTTCACCATCAACGACTCGATCGTGCAGTTCGTGCATGGCCAGGTTTTCTTTTTGCTGGCGGTGATGATGGGCGTGCAGTGGTTTATGCAGCGCAGCCGGCTCGAGTTGGCCCGCGCGCTGCCCTGGCTGGCGGCGTTTGGCGCGCTCGAGGCGGTCGCCGTATGGGGCAACGCGTTCATCCCGCTGCAGGAGCGCTTGCTGCCGCCGGACACGATCCAGCATCTGCGCTTCCTGCAGTTGATGGTGCACCTGCTGACCTTCGCCACGCTGCTCGGCTTCGGCCTGCGGCTGAGCGAGCCGACGATGCCGTCGTGGGCGGCGGTGTATGTGCCGCTCGTGGTGGTGCTCGTTGCAACGGCCATCTTGGCAACCAACCGCGCCTTGACCAGTGGTGTGGACGTAGTCAACAACGCCACGGTTGAGGCGCTGCTGCGCTACTCCTTGTGTCTGCCCTCGGCGTTGCTCGTCGCCTATGGCTTGCGCCTGCAAGCCGGCCGCTTGGTCGGCCCGCTCAAAAACGAACGCCTGATCAACGTGCTGCGCGTGGCCGGCTTCGGCTTCCTCTTCTACGCACTCATGGAAGGCATGCTTGTGCCGGCAGCGCCGTTCTTCCCGGCCAACACAGTTAACGCCGAACGGCTCTTCGAAGCGACCGGGATTCCGATCGGCATCTACCGCAGCATCGTCGGCGCCGTCATCGCACTGTTCCTGTTCCTCTCGCTGGACGCCTTCCGCATCGAGACCGACCGGCTGAACGAGGCGCTGCAACGGCAGCAATCGCTGATGGCCGAGCGCGAACGCATCAGCCGCGATCTGCACGACGGCACGATCCAGTCCATCTACGCTGCCGGGTTGATGGTGGACGATGCGCGGCACACGGTAGAGCAATTGGCCGCCCAATCGCACAACGGCGCCGGCCGGCTTGCCGAACGCGCGCGCGAACAGTTGAGCGCCGTGTTGGCGGTGCTGAACAAGACCAACGAGGAGATTCGTGGCTATATCTACGACCTGCGCCGGTCGGTGGCTGGCGACGAAGATTTGGCGCGCGGCCTGCTTGACATCGTGACGGAGTTTCGGATTCGCACTGCCATTCCGACCGACTGGAACGTCGAGGGGTGCGGGAAAGTCACATTTTCAGCGGAGCAGCGCCAACACATCTATCAGATCGTGCGCGAGGCATTGAGCAACATCGCCCGGCACGCTTCGGCCACGCACGCGCAGGTGGAGTTGCGCTACGACGGCTGCGACGACCGGACGGGCGCACAGGTCGTTCGGGTGCGGATTCGCGATAATGGTAGGGGCGTCGTCCAGCCGGCCTTGCGCACCGGGCGCGGGCTGTTGAACATGCGCGAGCGGGCCGCGTTGCTGAACGCAGACTTCAATTTGGAAAGCGAGCCGGGCAAAGGGACGACGGTGACGTTAGTGATAAAAAAGGTGGATAGCAAGTGATATGTCGAGGTTGCGTTTGATCATCGTGGACGATCATGAAGTCGTGCGCATTGGGTTGCGCACACTGCTGGCGCGCCACCCTGACTTCGAAGTCGTGGACGAAGCGGCGACCGGCCAGGAGGCCGTGCGCAAAGCGCTCATGCACCGGCCGGACATCGTCATCATGGACGTGCGGCTGAGCGGCATGAGCGGCATTGAGGCTTGCCGCGAGATCACGCAGGCCGCGCCGAACGTCAAGGTGATCATGCTCACATCCTACGGCGACGACGACACGTTGTTCGAGAGCATTGCTGCCGGCGCATCGGGCTATGTGCTCAAGCAAATCGGCAGCGACGAGTTGATCCGCTCGATCGAGAACGTGGGCCGGGGCGAGGCGTCACTCGACCCGACGACGACCTCGCGGGTGTTCGCCCGCATGCGCGAGATGGCGCGCAAGCGCGAAGAGAGTGCCTTCGCCCTGCTGACGGAGCAGGAGCTGCGCGTGCTGGCGCATCTGGCCGAAGGCCGCACCAACCGCGAGATCGCCGACATCCTGGTGCTGGGCGAGGGCACCGTGCGCAACTACGTCAGCAGCATCTTCGCCAAGCTGCACGTAAACAACCGCGCCGAGGCAGCGGCCTACGCTGCGGCGCACAACATTCGAGATTACCTGTAGCCGCGAAACACGCGCAGAACGCGATGCGCCGGAGCGCGCCTCTTGCGCTGCGCAGTGTCGCGCCTCAACCGCTATGGAGAAACTGCACTACATCAACGGACAATTCACCCCGGGCAAGAGCACGGAGGCCATCGCCGTGGATAACCCGGCCAACGGCCAGATCATCGGCCATGTGCCGCTGGGCACGGCGGAGGATGTGGACGCTGCCGTGCAGGCAGCCAAAGGTGCATTCGACGCCTGGAAGCGCGTCAGCGCCAGCGAGAAGGCCGAACTGCTGCACGAAGCCAGCCGCAAGATGCGCGCTCATGCTCACGAGATCATCGAACTGCTGACGCGCGAGGAGGGCAAGCCGCTCTGCGAGAACGAAGAGGAAGTCGTCTGGACGTACTCGACGTTCGACTACTACGCCGAGCTAGGCCGGCACACACGCGGGCGCGTGCTGCCGAGCACCGAGGACGGCGTGCTCAACATGGTGATCAAAGAGCCGTATGGCGTGGTGGGCTGCATCGTGCCGTGGAACTATCCACTGCTGTTGCTGGCCTGGAAGGTTGCGCCGGCGCTGGCCGCCGGCAACACCGTCGTCATCAAGCCCAGCGAGATGACGCCGCTCACGGCGCTGCAACTGTGCGAGATCGCCTTCGATCACCTGCCGCCCGGCGTGATCAACGTGGTGACGGGCGACGGCCGCACCGGCGAGGCGTTGGTGCGTCACCCGGATGTGCCGATGATCGCCTTCACCGGCTCGCTGAGCACCGGCCAGAAGATCGCCAGCATCGCCGCGCCGATGATGAAGAAGACGCACTTCGAGCTGGGCGGCAAGGACGCCTTCGTGATCGCCGACGACGCCGATCCAGAACTGGCCGCGCGCGCCGTGGCCTACGCTGCACTGATCAACGCCGGCCAGGTGTGCACCAGCACCGAACGCGTCTATGTGCCGCAACGCCTGGCGCCGCGCTTCACCGATCAACTGGTGGACTTGGTGAAGTCGCTCCGGCTGGGCGATGGCATGGATGCCGGCACCGACATCGGCCCGATGATCGGCGAAAAGTATCGGCAGAAGGTCATGGACCACATTGCCGACGCCAAGGCCAAAGGTGCGCGGGTGCTGACCGGCGGGCGCGCGCCGGACCGGCCGGGCTACTTCCATGAGCCCACGGTACTGGTGGACGTCAACCACAGCATGAAGATCATGACCGAAGAGACGTTCGGGCCGGCCATCCCGCTGATGACCTATGACAGCTTCGACGAGGCGATCCGGCTGGCCAACGACAGCATCTATGGCCTGGGCGCGTGCCTCTACACCAGCGACGCCAAGAAGGCGCGGCGCTTCTTCGAGGACGTGAAAGCCGGCACGATCTGGATCAACGACCCACTGACCGACAACTACGCCGGGCCGTTCGGCGGCATGAAGTACACCGGCGGCGGGCGCGAGCTGGGCGAAGAAGGGCTGGACGAGTTCCGAGAGACCAAGCACGTGCACTGGGACATCGAGGCCCGGCCCAAGCGCTGGTGGCTGCCGTATGGGAAGTAAAATCTTTTCAGGGCAGCAGACTTATAGCTGTATGAGTGCATGCGCCAGCAGGGGCAGACACACATCTTGAGTAGGGCGCGCTCTCCGCAGCGCGCCATTGCCGATGCACCATCGGCGCGGAACGGCGTCCGCGCCCTACCGCGCGACATCTTCGCCCTTGTATACGAATGCACCCAGCTGTATCACAACAAGCGGCGCAGCCTAAAATAGCGTCGTCCATGAGCGATGCGCCCGGCAGCTACGACGTCATCATCATCGGCAGCGGCGCCGGCGGCGGGACGCTGGCCTATGCCCTGCGCAATAGCGGCGCGCGCATCCTGCTGATCGAGCGCGGCGACTTTCTGCCCCAAGAACCGGAGAATTGGGACGAAGCTGCGGTCATCGGCCAGCGGCGCTACCAAGCCGACGAGGTGTGGTTCGACGCGGACACCGGGCGCGGCTTCCGCCCCGGCGTGTATTACTTCGTCGGCGGTTGCACGAAGATGTACGGCGCGGCCTTCCCGCGCTTCCGGCGCGAGGACTTCCTCGCACTGGAGCATGAGGAGGGCGTTTCACCGGCGTGGCCGATCACCTACGAAGACCTCGAACCGTATTACGCTGAAGCCGAGCGCATCTATCTGGTTCACGGCCAGGCCGGCGAAGACCCGACCGAACCGCCGCGTTCGTTGCCTTATCCTTTCCCGGCGCTGCCGCACGAGCCCTACATGGCCGACCTGGCCGAGCGGCTGCGCAGCCAGGGCTTTCATCCGTTCGCGCTGCCCATCGGCGTAGATTGGCGCGAGGGCGGCCGGTGCATCCGCTGCTTCACATGCGACGGCTTCCCGTGCAAGCTGCTCGCCAAAGGCGACGCCGACGTGTGCTGCGTGCGGCCGGCACTCGCCTCGCCAAGCGTGCAACTGATGGCGCGAACGCTGGCCCGCCGGCTGCTGACCGATGCGACCGGCCGGCGCGTAGCCGGCGTGGAGGTCGAACGGGATGGCGTGCGCTCCGTGTTGCGCGCTGGCATCTACGTCGTCTCGTGCGGCGCAGTCAACTCGGCAGTGCTGCTGCTCCGCTCGGCGAACGACGCGCACCCGAACGGCCTGGCCAATTCATCCGGCCAGGTCGGGCGCAACTACATGGCGCACATCAACTCGACGCTGATCGCGGTGGATCCCTCGCGCGAGAACGGCGACACCTTCCACAAGACGCTGGCCGTCAACGACTTCTACCTGCCCGGCGCGCACTCGAAATACCCAATGGGCAACTTGCAGATCATGGGCAAGATTCAGGCGAGCGGGTATATCGCCGCAGGCCGGCCGCACCTATCGCTCGACGAGCGCCGGCGCATGGCGCGCCACAGCAGCGACTGGTGGATCATGAGCGAGGATTTGCCCGACCCGGAGAACCGCGTCACGCTGGGCAGCGACGGCAGCATCCGCGTGCGACGCAAGTTCAAGAACGAAGCGGCGCACCACCGGCTGGTGCACGCCGCGGAGGAGATGTTGCGCGCGGTCGGCTATCGCGAGTTCATCCACCAACTCATGCCGATCGAGACCAACAGCCACCAGTGCGGCACGCTGCGCTTCGGCGATGATCCCGCGACGTCTGTGCTCGATCCGTTCTGCAAGGCGTGGGACCTGGACAATCTGTATGTAGTGGACGCGTCGTTCTTCCCCTCCAGCGCGGCGATGAACCCGTGCCTGACCATCGCAGCGCAGGCGTTGCGCGTGGCGGCGCATCTGGCCGGATCGCGATGAAGCGAGATGCGTCCTTTGCGCCCTCGTGGTAAAACGCAGGTCAACGATGCTGAAATACAACTTGCTCCACCCCGAAATCCTCGAAGCGCTCGGCGGGGCCGGCCACGGCTCCAAGATTCTGATTGCCGACGGTAACTATCCATTTAGCACGCGGGCGCATCCCGCCGCCCGGCGCGTCTATCTTAACCTGGCGCCGGGGCTGGTGAATGCCGTGGACGTGCTGCGCGTGCTGGTGGACGCCATTCCCATCGAGGCTGCCGACATCATGCTGACGGCTGAGGGGAAGGAAGCGCCCATCATCGCCGAGTTCCGGGCGCTGTTGCCGAAGGATGTGCCGGTGCGCGGGCACGAGCGCTTCGCGTTCTACGACTTGTGCCGCGATCCCGACACGGCGCTGGTCATCGCCACCGGCGAGCAACGCATCTATGCCAACATCCTGCTCACCATCGGCGTGGTGAAGCCGTAGTAACTCGAGCGCTCAACGCGCTCGGAGCGCGTTGAGCGCTGTTGCCGGCTATTTGTTGGCCTCTTTAGCGGCGTTCTCGTACTTGGTCGGGCACTGCAGCAACAGCGCGTCGGGTGAGTTGCCGGCGTAGAACTTGCCGTCGCCGTTCATCTTGCCGGTGACGATAGCGCGCGCTTCGTTCATCAGCGTATCGGGCTTCACGCCGCGATACACCACCCGCACGCGCTGTGCGTTGGGGAGGTTGTCGAAGAGGTCTTCGCGCGAGTGCACCACGTCGAACTCCAGGTGTAGCGAGTTCGGGTCATACACGATGCTGTCGCCGACCACCCAGCCAATCAACTTGAGCGAGCGATCCGGCGCGATCTGGCCGGCGCGCTGCTTGGCGATCAGGTCGTTGACCTGCACTTCCATGCTGCTATTCCCCATGATGGTAAAGACCATCACAGCGACTACCGCCACAATGATTAGGCCAATGCCGAACACAAACCTGGGTTTCATCTGCAACCTCTTGCGTATTGATTGTAGCCAACCTGCATGAGATGCAAGTGAGTTTCGTCACGTCGCCCGGTGAACATTCGGTAGGTCTTCGTCATGGTCGCCACAGCGTCCCATCCGGCAGCCGGCTCTGCGTCCAGTGGATTACGCCGCCCCTGAATTGCCCCATGTCGCCGTGGATGGGGTATTTCGCTGCCAGCTTCTCGTCAATGTCAATGCCCAGGCCGGGCTTGTCGTTGGCATACAGGTAGCCGTCGCGCAATTCCGGGCAGCCGGGGAACACCTCCGGCAGCGGGTCGGGGAAGCCGCTGAACTCCTGGATGCCGAAGTTGTGTACGTGCAGGTCGAGATGCACGTTGGCGGCATGGCCCACCGGCGACACATCGCCCGGCCCATGCCAGGCCGTGCGCACGCCGAAGGCCTCGCACAGCGCCGCCAGCTTGCGCGCCGGCGTGATCCCGCCGATGTCGCTGATGTGAACGCGGATGAAGTCAATCAACTGCTCGGTGATCAGCAGCTTCCACTCCAGCGGGTGCGTGAACAACTCGCCCATGGCCAGCGGCACGGCGGCATGCTGGCGGATGCGGCGGAACCACTCGATGTCCTCCGGCGGCAGTGCGTCTTCTAGGAAGAAGAGCCGGTATGGCTCCAGCGCTTTGGCGAAGCGCACCGCTTCGATCGGCGGCAGGCGTTCGTGCACGTCGTGCAGCAGCGGCGTCTCGAACCCGATCTTGCTGCGGATGTAGTCGAACATCTTCTCGACCGACAGCACATACACGTCGGGGTCGTAGTATTCGCCCGGCAACGCGCCCTCCGGGCTGCGCACCTGGCCCTTGATGCCGCCATACACGCCGACGTTGTTGTAGGGCTTCTCGTTCTCGCGCGCCTTGCGCTTCGTGCGCTTGCCGATGGCCTTGTCCTGCTTGGCCAGCCCGCCATAGCCACCGAGCTGGCAGCGGATATACATGATGCCCTGCTCTTTCAGGCGATAGACGTTGTCCAGCACCTCCTGCGGGTCGCGGCCGTCGGCGTGGCGATAGACGGCGACGCCATCGCGGCTCTTGCCACCCAGCAGGTCGTAGAGCGGCATGTTGGCCAGCTTGCCTTTGATGTCCCACAGCGCCTGATCCACGCCGCTGATGGCATTGTTGAGCGCGGGGCCGTTGCGCCAGTAGCTGTTCTGGTAGCACAGTTGCCAGATGTCTTCAATGCGCGCGACGTCGCGCCCGATCAGCAGCGGCTTGAGGTAATCCTCGACGGCGGCCTTGACCAAGGTCAAGCGCTGGGTGAAGGTGGCGCAGCCGACGCCGTATAGGCCGGCGTCGGACGTTTCGACTTTAACCACGGCCAGACCGATGCCGGCTGGCGCGGTCAGGATGCATTTGACGTTTGTGATCGTGATAGGCATGGCGAAATCAACTCCAACCGGATTAAACGCCATGCCCGACGAAAAGCAACAGCAGCGGTCAGACCGGCCGGAGCGGTCTGACCGCTCACTATGCTCCGTCAGATAAAGATGATCTGCGCGCCCTCGGTCATGTCAATGAAGTCGGCGGCGGTGACGATGTCAATCACGCCGTCTACGAAGTCTTCCTTCTTCAGACCCATCATGTCCACCGAGAGCTTGCAGGCGTAAAGCTTGGCGCCGCCGTCCACCAGCATCTGCAGATATTCACTCACCGGCGGCACTCCCAGCGCCTTCATCTTGTCCTTCATCAACTTGGTGGCCAGCGCGGTCATGCCGGGCAATACGCCGACCGCGTTGGGAATGCCGACGTTATCGGCATGAATGCCCATCATGCTCATCTTCATGCTGGTGTTGCCCACCGGCGCGATCTCCAGATGATCCTGGCGCGACTTACGGATGATGTCCAGTCCCCAGAATGTGAAGAAGATCGTCACGTCTATGCCGTTGCCCAGCGCCGCCCAGCCCATCACCAGGGCCGGATAGGCCATGTCGAGCGTGCCCTTCGAGCAAATGAAGGCCATTTTGCGCGTTTCGTCGGTCATTTCGTGCCTCCTCTATACGCACCCTTCCGGCTTGCCCAGCCCGGCGATATGCGCCACCTTCTTAGCAGGCCCTTTGGGGAAGAGCGCGAACATCTCCTTCGTGCTGATGCCGGTGCCGGCGGTGATCTGCCGCAGCGTCGGCGAGCGCCCGTTCACGGCGTTCTGGCGGCACCACTCGATCACCTTCCAATGCTCCGGCGTCAGCTCCGGGATGCCCTCTTCTTTCGCAATCTCAACTGCGATCTCTTCCGTCCATTCGTCCGGCGAGAGGAGAAAGCCCTCCTCGTTCACCTGGACGGTCTTCCCTGAAATTACGCGTGTGGTCATATCTACCTCCTGATCAGGTGCAGCGCGCAACTGCAACCTGTAACTTGCAACCTGCAACCTGTAACTTGTAACTTGTAACTTGTAACTGTCATCGCGCATCCGCGGCCTGCGCGCCCACGCTGCTGAGCATGCGCATGGTGAGCGCCAAACCGCGCCGCACGTTCGGGTCGCGCATCTGGGCCAGCAGCGCGCGATACGAAATGTCCACCGGCTCGTTCGCCTCCTGCTCGGTCAGCGTGACGGTGTTGCGCAGGAAGTTCATCACCTCCGGCTGGGTCATCTCTTTCACCGTGCGCAGGATGAGCACGATGTTGTCGCCGAGCTGCTTGACGTCCTCTTCGGTGAACGATGTGACGATGTTGTCCACGATGCGCAAGCCGCCCTTTAGGAAGGCGAAGTAGCCCTTGCGCTCCATCTCGGCCAGCGTATCTACTGCTCGGGCGAAAGCATCGCGGCCGATCGGCGTGGCGATGTCAGCCAGGTCGCTCAAGCTCTCGAGTTGGTCGAGCAAACGCTCGATGTTGGCCGCGTTGCGTAGCAACCGCTTGAGCAGGCGCAGCAGGTCGGCCAGATCC
>JANWYN010000036.1 GCA_025055235.1 Candidatus Roseilinea sp.
TGGTCGCGATAGACGCGCGGCACGCCGTAGCGCCGCGCGACGCGGCCGGCCATCTCCTCGCGCAGCTCGGCGATCGCCACCACCTCGCACTCCGCGAGCGCCGCGAAGTTTCGCAGATGCGCAGCCTGGCCCATCATGCCGACGCCGACGAAACCGAGGCGTATCTTTGCGGTGGACATGACCACATTCAATCACGCCTTGGCGCGCCGTCAATTCGCTTCGTCGAAGAGGTATCGCGCAACGAACGCGTTGCGGAACTTGCCCTGCGGGTCGAGGGCGTGCGCCAGCGCGCGGAAGCCGGCCAGCCGTGGGTAGCGCGCTTGAAGCTGCGCCGGCGGCAGCGTGAACAGCTTGCCCCAGTGCGGCCGCGGCTCGAACGGCGCCAGCGCCGCCTCGACCAGCGGCAACGCGCGCTGCACCGCCGGCCAGTCCTTCTTCCAGGTGAAGTGCAATCCGACGCATGCGCAATCGTAACATGGGCTGAGCCATAGCCGATCGGCGGCGATGGTGCGCACTTCGGAGATGAGCAAGACCGGCGCGATGTGCGCACGCAGTTCGGCCACGGCGCGCATCGCCTCGACCGCGAACCGGCGCGGCACGAAATACTCGCTCTGCAGTTCGTCGCCGGCGCTGGGCACGTGATCGGGCCGGAAGTGCGGCAGGCGCTCGTACCATGGCCCCGTGACGCCCATCTGCGTCGTGCACGGCTCTGCCGGCAACGTCTCGATAGGATGTTGCGGTCGAGTCGCCGGCACAGCGCCGAAGAATTCGCCGGCGGCATCGGGCGCCGGATCGCCGATGCGTTGCTTGAGCCAGACCTGATTCACGAAGTCGGTCTGCCAATCGGTGAACAGGCTGACGCTGTAGGCGCTGCTCATGATCGCGTCGAAGTGCGCCTCGAGTTGAGCCATCGGCAAGCGCCGATAGACTTGCTGCCGCACCTCAAACGCCGGCAGCAGGTTCAGCGTGATGCGCACGACGACGCCGAGCGCGCCAAGCGCGACCACCGCGCCGTCGAAGCGTTCGCCGTCGCGCTCGCGCGAGAGCGTCACCAGATCGCCTTCGGCGGTGACCAGCTCGATCGCCGAGACGGCGGTCGCCAGGTTGCCGTTGCCGTCACCCGAACCGTGCGTCGCCGTGGCGATTGCGCCGGCGACCGAGATGTGCGGCAGCGACGCCAGGTTGTGCAGCGCGAAGCCGGCGCGATGCAGTTGCGGGCAGAGCTGCGCGTAGGTGATGCCGGCGCCGACGGTCGCCGTGCGCCGCTCGCGATCAATCGTCAGCGCGTGTGGCATGCGCTCCAGCGATACCAGGTCGGCTTCGCAGTCGGCGACGTCGCTGAACGAATGGCGCGAGCCGAGCGCGTGCACCTTGCGGCTTTGCGCGACGATCGCGCGCAGCTCGTCTGGCGTCTCGGGGCGGTGCAAGCGCGCAGCGCGATAGGATAGGTTGCCGGCCCAGTTGTATCCAGGAGATTCGGTATGCGTCATGTCGGTTGCCTCAATAGCGATTGATACACGGCCTGCGTGGCTTGCGCCGTCGCAAGCCAAGTGAACTTCGCCGCTTGCTTCGGCCCGCGCGCGCCCAAGTCGCGGCGCAGCGCGTCGTCGGTCAAGACGCGCTGCAGCGCGCGCACCCACTCGGCGACGTCAAGCGGGGGTATGAGCAGCGCTGCATCGCCGCAGACCTCGGGCAGCGATGCCGCGTTGGACGAGACGACCGGCGCGCCGCATGCCATCGCCTCCAGCGGTGGCAAGCCGAAGCCTTCGTAGACCGACGGGAAGGCCATGGCATGCGCCAGCGAGTAGATCGCGACCAGGTCGTCATCCTCGACGGTGGTGAAGAAGCGCACCCGGCCGGTCAGCCCCAGCTCGTGCACGGCGCGGTAGGTGGACTCGTGCAGCCAGCCTTGCTTGCCGACCACGATCACCTCCTGGGCAAGGCCGTCATCCTGCTCGCGCAACGCCTTGAACGCCTCGAACAGCGTGACCAGGTTTTTGCGCGGCTCGATCGTGCCGACGGCCAGGATGAACCTGTCCGCCAAGCGGTAGCGATCCTTGACTGCCTGCAACGCCTTCGCGTCGGTCACGCGCCGGAAGCGCGGGTGTATGCCTTCGTAGATCACGCGCATCTTCTCTTCCGGCACGCCGTAGACTTTTATCGCGTCGCGCTTGGTGTGCTCGCTCACGCAGATGATCGCGCCGGCGCGCTTGAGGAACAGCGGCATGGCCAAGGTGAGAAAGATCCGGTTGCGCGGCAAGTGATGCTGCGGGAAGAACTTGAAGATCAAGTCGTGCAGCGTGAAGACGGTTTTGATGCGCTTGAAGCGCGGCAGCAAGTGTTCGGTGGCGTGGAAGAGAGCCGGCGCCGGCAACGGCGCGCGCGTGTTGGCTGCGGCGCGCGCGAACAGGTTGTCCTGCGAGAGGTTGAACAGCTGCGCGAGCAACGCGCGCAGCCGCCACGCGTATGGCCCCTGCGACGTGGCGATGCAGGTGAGGGATTGGATCAGCTTGCCCGGCGCAGCGTTGCGCGCGTCGTGATAGAAGGCGACGTATTCGTCGCTCGGCCGCTTCGCGCCCGGCGGCAGCGCCAATGCTGCGATCAACTCCTCGGCGTAGCGGCCCAAGCCCGCCTTGTGGTGCACCGCAGGCGATACATCAATGACGATCATGTGCGCGGACTATACCCGCGACCGTGCGACATGCGCGAATCGTCGTAAGATGCACGGCATGGCATCCTCGATCCGTCTGATCGTTGCGTTGAGCGCGGCGGCGATGCTCGCCGCATGTGCGACGGCGCAGTCGCAATCGCGCCCGCCCACGCCCACGGTTCGCGCGACGGCGTTGCCGGCCGATTACCCCAAGCCGCTGCGCGACGACATCCGCATCCGCAAAGTCGCCGAGGTTGGGCCGGGCATGATCCGGCTGGTCAAAGACCCCGGCTCGAACGACCTGTATTACCTCAACCCGCAGGGCGACGTGTTCTTTCTCTCCCCGCAGCCCGGCCGCGAGACGCGCGGCACGTTGGCCTACAGCCGCAGCGAGATCGGCGGCGCGCCCTATGCGCTGGGGCTGGCGTTCGGGCCGGATCGCACGCTCTACGTGGTCGGCAACGAGGGCGAAGGCCCGCGCAACCGCTGCATCATCCGCAAAGGCGTCATCAGCGGCAGCGGGCGCAAATGGTCCACGCTCGTCCGCACCGATTGGTATGAGAAGAGCAACACGCAGTACGACCACCTGTGCAACGGCGTCGTCGTCAGCCCGGACGGCAAATACGTGTACTTCAACAGCGGCTCGCGCACCGACCACGGCGAAGTGCAAACGGCCGAGGGCAACTTCCCCGGCCTGCGCGAAGTGCCGCTGACCGCGGCGGTCTTCCGCGTGCCGGCAAATGCCGAAGACCTGGTGTTGCCGAACGACGAAGCGAAGCTGAAAGCCGGCGGCTATCTGTTCGCCGCCGGCTTGCGCAACGCCTTCGACCTGGCCTTCAACGCCGCGGGCGACCTGATCGCCGTGGATAACGGGCCGGACGCGAACTACGCCGATGAACTCAACTGGCTGCGCGAAGGCCATCACTACGGCTTCCCGTGGCGATTCGGGAATGAGGACAACCCGCAGCGGTTCGCCGACTACGACCCGAATAAAGACAAGCGGCTGAGTTGGGACTTCGTTGCCGTGCAGACGAGGCTCTATCGAAACGACCCGGCCTTCCCCAAGCCGCCGGCGCCGTTCACCGACCCGATCCTCAACTTCGGGCCGGACGCCGACCAGTTCCAGGATGCTGACGGCGAGGTGCGCGACGCCAGCGACCTCGGCGAGCCGCTGGCCGGCCTGACCATGCACCGCTCGCCGCTGGGGCTGACGTTCGACGTCGAGAATCGGCTGAGCGGAGACTTCAAGGGCGCCGGCTTCTTGCTGAGCTGGGGCGCAGCCGGCGGCCCGCAGACCGACCGCGGCCAGGACCTGCTCCTGATCCGGCTGACGAAGGCCGGCGACGCTTACCGCATGAGCGCGACGCAAATCGTCACCGGCTTTCAGAACCCGATAGACAGCGCACTGATCGGCAATCAGCTCTACGTGCTCGACTACGGCGGCAAAGGCGCGATCTGGGAGATCGGCTTGCCGTCAGATCAGAGGGCGTCTTAAGCCGCGCGGCCATGGAATGGTGTGCGTTGAAGGAGGCGGGGCGATGGGCAATCGGTGTATTTCCCGCTGAGGGCAAAATTCCCAGCGACTAAAGTCGCGGGCAATTTGCAGCAAAGCCGGCCGTGCGCCGGCTTTGCCATGCGTTGCACGCGGATTCATCCGCTGCGCAAATCCGCGCAATGCCCCGTTAGAAAATGCACCCACGCGCAATCCGTGCGGTAGCTGCAAGCTTCATGCCCGCGGCCGGTGGGGGATTACCATCGCGCAGGCTGACGCGCAGGCTGAGCCTGTCGAAGCCTGTCGAAGCCTGCCGAAGCCCGCCCGTCCCCTCAGCCCAGCGCTAAACCGCCGGGCGCTTTGTGCAACGAACAGCGCGAAAGCGAGAATGACGACACTCACGACACTCATGACACCCACCCGCGACACCCAACGCACCACCTAGCCCCCATCGCCCGCCAGCGTCGCGACCATCACCGCCTTGATCGTGTGCATGCGGTTCTCGGCTTGGTCGAAGACGATGGAGCGCTCGGACTCGAACACCTCTTCGGTCACTTCCATGCCGTCGCTGCCGAAGCCGAATTTCTCGGCCACCTGGCGGCCGATCTTCGTCTCGGCGTTGTGAAAGGCCGGCAAGCAGTGCATGAACTTGGCGTGGGGGTTGCCGGTCAACCGCATGACGGCGGCGTTGACCTGATAGGGCTTGAGCAGCGCGATGCGTTCGGCCCACACGGCGTCCGGCTCGCCCATCGAGACCCACACGTCGGTGTGCACGAAGTCAACACCGCACACGCCCTCGGCCACGTCCTCGGTCAGCGTCAGGCGCGCGCCGGTTTGCGCGGCGACGGCGCGACAGCGTTCGACCAGCCGGGCGTCCGGCCAGAGCGACCTCGGCGCGCAGATGCGCACGTCCATGCCCATCAGGCAGCCGCCGGCCATCAGCGAGTTGCCCATGTTGTAGCGCGCGTCGCCCAGGTAGCAATACGCTACCTCGCCGAGCGGCTTGTCGCTGTGCTCCATCATCGTGAGCATGTCGGCCAGCAGTTGGGTAGGGTGGAACTCGTTGGTCAGGCCGTTGTAGACCGGCACGCCGGCGTAGGCTGCCAGCGTCTCAACGACGTCCTGGCCGAAGCCGCGATACTCGATGGCATCGTACATGCGGCCCAGCACGCGCGCCGTGTCTTTGATGGTTTCTTTGTGGCCGATCTGCGAGCCGGTCGGCCCCAGGTAAGTCGTGTGCGCGCCCTGGTCGTAGGCGGCGACCTCGAAGGCGCAGCGCGTGCGCGTGGAGTCCTTCTCGAAGATGAGGGCGATGTTCTTGCCGGTGAGGCGCTTCTGTTCTCGGCCGGCGCGCTTGGCCGCTTTCAGCTCGCGCGCCAGATCGAGCAAATAACGCAGCTCTTCCGGCGTGAAATCCAGTTCTTTGAGAAATGATCGGTTGCGCAGGTTGACAGTCATCGTCGTTCTCCGTTTAGGCGGCCATGATATGCGCTCTGTGCGGCAGGGGAAAGCCGCCGCGCCAAGCTTGTTTTAACGTTCGGGTGTAGAGTTAGGCCCATGGCGGACCAAATGGAACTGTTCGAAAGGCCGGAGGCCGACGAGGTTTACATGATCGCCGGCTGGCGACAGTGGGCCGACGCCGGCAACGTGTCATCGGGCCTACCGCAATACCTCATCGAGAAGCTTGGCGCGCGGAAGATCGGCCGGATCAAGCCCGACGGCTTCTACCTCTTTCAGACGCCGGTCTCGCAGTTCCTCTTCCGGCCGCACTTCAAGTTCGAGGAAGGCTATCGCAAGGAGGTCATCGTCCATCGCAACGAGGTGTTCTACTGGGAGAACGGCCGGCGCGGCCTGGTGATCTTCCTGGGCGATGAGCCGCACATGAACGTTGAGCGCTACGCCGAAGCGTTCTTCGACCTAGCCAAGGCGCTCAACGTCCGGCGCGTCGCCGCCACCGGCGGGGTGTATGCCCTCGTGCCCTTCGACAAACACCGCACCTTCTCCGTGACCTACGCCATGCCACACATGAAAGAGGAGCTGGCAGAGTACGCCGTCAGCTTCTCGAACTACGAGGGCGGCGTAAGCATCGGCTCATATCTGGAAGACCGCGCGGAACATGTGGGCCAGGAATACTTCGCCATGTATGCCTTCGTGCCGGCCTACGACTTCTCTCAGTTCACCCACCGCGAGCAGATGCAGCCGCTCACGGTTGAGAACGATTACCAGGCCTGGCACGACGCCATGATCCGGCTGAACCACATGTTCAAGCTGGGCGTGGATCTGACCGAGCTGGCGGAGAAGAGCGCGGAGGCCACTGCGCAGATGCGCGAGGCGATCGAGAAGCTGGCGCGCCAACTGCCGCACGCGCCGATCAAGGAATGGTTGGCCAAGCTCAACGCTGACTTCGTCGAGATGCCCTTCACCAAGCTGGACGACGTGTGGGAGGACGCGCTGGGCGACATCTTCAAAGACGGCGAGTGATGTAGGCAGCCACCTCGGATTGTCCCTGCATGAAGGTGCGTTCGCCGAAAGGAGCAATTTGTCGTAGCGGCTCTGGGTAGCCGCCCGTGTTCATGCATGGCCAACATGGGCAACCACGCAGCGTTGCCCTACTACATGTATCCCTCATGCATCGCACCGCACCCGTAATTGCTACGGCCTCGGCGCGGCCAGTGCTGCTTCGATGGCCTGCACCAGCTCCTCAGCGTCGGGGCCGGTGCGCGACTTGAAGCGCGCGATCACCCGGCCGTCTCGCCCCACCAGGAACTTCTCGAAGTTCCAGGCGATGTTCTCCGGCGGGATGGCCTGGGTGAGCTTCTCATACAACGGCAGGCGGTTCGGCCCGTTCACCTCGATCTTGTTGAAGACGGGAAAGCTCACGTTGTAGCGCGTGCTGCAAAAGTCCAGGATTTCCTCGATCGTGCCCGGTTCCTGACCACCGAACTGGTTGCACGGGAAGGCCAGCACGGTGAACCCGCGGTCGCGGTATTTCTCATACAGCGCTTCCAAGCCGGCGTATTGTGGCGTGTAGCCGCACCGGCTGGCCACGTTCACAATCAGCAGCACATTGCCGGCGAAATCGCGCAGCGGCTTGGCCTCGTTCTTCGGCGTGACGACGGTCTCGTCCAGGACGCTGGATTCGCTGATGCTCATGAGGCGCGATTATCGCCCATGCGCGACGGGCTCTCGGAGGCGCAGGGCCGAAAGTCACTGCGGGTGCATTCGCCAGCAGGGCAAATGTGTAGGTTAGTTAGGAGGCGCTCTACCCACCATTCGGGGCACAAGCCCGCAGCGCGTCATCGCCGATGCGTCACAGGCGCGGAACGGTGTCCGCGCCCTACCGCACGATGTTTTGCCTCCATTTGCCCCGATACGAGAATACCCATCACCGCTCGCGCTTCATGCGCTCGATGTCGTCGTGGCTGAGCGCCGGCGCTTCGCGGCCCTCGACGCCCAGCGCTTTGCGTTGCGCCTCGCGCCAGCGCGCCAGCCGCTCGGCAACGACCCGCTCATAGCCCTGGTCGCTCGGCGTGTAGAAGGTCAGGCCGGCGATCTCGCGCGGCAGATAGTTCTGCGGCGTCCAGTGCCCCTCGAACTCGTGCGGGTACAGATAGCCCTTGCCGTGGCCCAGCCCGCGCGCGTCGCGGTTGGCGTCCTTCAGGTGATCGGGCACTTCGCCGGCGCCCTCGGCCTCGATCTGTGCGCGGGCGCGGAAGTAGTGCGTGGCCGTGTTGCTCTTCGGCGCGGTGGCCAGATACAACGTCGCCTCGACCAGCGGATACATGCCCTCCGGCATGCCCACGTAGTCCAGCGACTGCGCCGCCGCAGCGGCCACCACCAGCCCCATCGGGTCAGCCAGGCCGATGTCCTCACTGGCCAGGATCAGCAGCCGGCGCATGATGAAGCGCGGGTCCTCGCCGGCGTAGAGCATCTTGGCCAGCCAATACAGCGCCGCGTCGGGGTCGCTGCCGCGCACGCTCTTGATGAACGCGCTGATCGTGTCGTAGTGCGCGTCGCCCTCTTTGTCGTAGAGCACGGCGCGCCGCTGGATGCTCTCTTGCGCTACGGCCAAGTCAATGCGAATCACGCCCTCGGCGTTCGGTGGGGTGGATTCGACCGCCAGCTCCAGCGCGTTCAGCGCGTTGCGCGCGTCGCCGCCGGCCACGTGGGCGAGATGGCGCAGCGCGGCTTCGTCCACCTGCACCTGCGGCTGGCCGTCCGGCGTCCGGCGGTTGCCATAGCCGCGTTCGGGGTCGCTCAGCGCCGTCCGCAAAATGGTGATGATCTGCGCTTCGGTCAACGGGCGCAGCATGAACAGCCGCGAGCGCGAGATCAACGCGCTGTTCACTTCGAAGTAAGGATTCTCCGTCGTCGCGCCGACCAGCACGATCGTGCCGTCCTCGACATGCGGCAGCAACGCGTCCTGCTGGCTCTTGTTGAAGCGATGGATCTCATCCACCAGCAGGATGGTGCGCTGGCGATAGAGCTTGCGGCGCTCCTTGGCGTCTTGCACCACGCGGCGGATGTCGGCCACGCCGGCCATCACCGCGTTCAACGTCTCGAAGTGCGAGCGCGTGCGGTTGGCGATGATGCGTGCCAGCGTGGTCTTGCCGGTGCCCGGCGGCCCCCACAGGATGATCGAGCTGAACAGCCGGTCGGCCTCGATCGCCCGGCGCAGCAGCTTGCCCGGCCCGACGATGTCTTCTTGACCGACGAACTCATCGAGCGTGCGCGGGCGCATGCGCGCAGCGAGCGGCGACTCTGCCTTGTCGAACTCGGCTTGGGCGTAGTCGAAGAGGTCGGTCGTCACGTGGGGGATCATAGCAGCGTCGGGTGAGTCTGCGTGGATCGGCGGGCGTCGCCCGTTGCGCGGTGGATGAATCCGCGCCCATGTGCATAGCGAAGCCGGCTCAAGGCCAACTGAGCTGCCTGGTTGCTCGCAACTACTTTGCGCTGCAAGCGGATCGGCGCTATCTTCCCGATATGCCGAACTTCCCAATCGTTGATACACACGTGCACCTGTGGAACCCGCATCGCTTTCGCATGCACTGGCTCGATGGGATTGACCTGCTCGATCGCACCTACGAGCTGAAGGAATATGCCGAACACACGCAGGGCGTTGACGTCGAGGCGATGGTCTACCTCGAAGTGGACGTTGCGCCAAGCTACCGGTTGCTCGAAGCGCAGTGGGTCAACGCGCTGGCCGAAACCGAGCCGCGCCTGCGCGGGATCGTGGCCAGCGCGCCGCTGGAAGATGGCGACTGCGCCCACAGCTACCTCGACGCGCTCAGGGCGCTCGGCCCGCGGGTCAAGGGCGTGCGCCGGCTACTGCAGGCCGAGCCCGATGACGCCTTCGCCGTGCGTCCCGGCTTCGTGCGCGGCGTGCAGGCGCTGGCCGACTACGGCTTCTCGTTCGACATCTGCATCGTGCACCGGCAGTTGCCGGCGGCCATCGAGCTGGTGCGGCGTTGTCCGAACGTCAGCTTCATCCTCGACCACATCGCCAAGCCGGACATCAAGGCCGGCCTGCGCGACCCGTGGAAAGCGCATATCCGCGAGCTGGCTGCGCTGCCCAACGTGGTCTGCAAGATCAGCGGCATGGCCACCGAGGCCGACCATGCGCGCTGGACAACCGACGACCTGCGGCCATACTTCGAAACGGTCTTCGACGCCTTCGGCGAAGACCGCGTGATGTTCGGCGGTGACTGGCCGGTGGTGCTGCTCGCATCGAGCTACGCGCGCTGGGTGCAGACGGTGGACGAGTTGGCGTCCGGCTTGAGCGACGCCGCCAAGCGCAAGCTGTGGGCCGAGAACGCCAAACGCATCTACCGGCTATGAAGCCCAACGTGACTGACCTGACCGACCTGCCTGACCAGCCCGAACCTGAGCGACCTGACCGAACTCGATCGCCCTACTTCACGTACAGATACAGCTCCCCCGGCTGGAGCACGTGCATCTTCTGGCGCGGGTTGAAGCGCCGAATCGCATCGGGCAGTTCACCCGCGCCGATGCAATTGCCGATGAATAGGTCGTTGTGGCCGGCGATCAGCACGTCCCAGCCCAACTCGCGCGCCAGCCAGGCGGCCTCCAGCGGCAGCAGGTTGCCGACGATGCCCAGCGAGTCACGGTAGGCGTCGCGCCCGTTCACCGGCACGATGGCCACGTCGGCGCGCGGATGCGCCTTGAGCGTCTCCATGTAGCCGGGGTAGATCACCGTGTCGCCGCTGTGGTAGAGCGTCACGCCGTTCCACTCGATCAGGAAGCCGAGCCAGCGATGCCCCTTCGTCGCGTCGTCCTCCACTTGGTAGTGCGCCGAGGGCAGCGCCGTCACCCGCGCATCGCCGATGGAGAAGGGCCGCCCGACGACAGGCGTGATGCGCCGCGCCGGCGCGATGCCCGCCTGATCGGCGATGGCGTGTGACCAGCCGGTGATGATGAAAGTCGCCTGTGGGGAGGCCCGGGCGATCGGGCCGATCGTGCCGGCGTCGGTGTGGTCGAGGTGCTCGTGCGAGCACAGCACGGCGCGCGCGTTGGTGATCTCACCCGGCGCGACCGGCGGCGGGAACTCGCGGTAGAAGATTTCGCCCGGCGCAGCCTCCGCTTTGGACTTGCCGGTGAGATAGGGGTCAACGTAGATCACGCCGTCGCCGCTGCCCTTGAGCGCGAAGCCCATCTGGCCCAGCGCCCAAATCGCCAGCGCGCCCGGCGGCACGCGCAGCGCATCCATCTGCGCGATGAGGTCTTTACCGTAGTGTGTCGCCATCGTTGTTGTAGAGCCACAGATTGCACCGATCGGGCTCCGTCTGCGCAATCTATGGAATCCGTGTGGTCATCATCGTAGGGCAACAGATTACACCGATTTTCCCGATCGAGAAACTGATCTAAGCTGATCGCCGAATATTTTGACGTAGGGAACGCTCTCCGCAGCGTTCCCTACTAGCGCGCCCGGCGCTGAACCGCCGGCCGAGGGGGGACGAGCAGGCTTCGGCAGGCTTCGATATGTTTGCCTGCACGCGAATACACCCATTTCCATCGCATGCCGTCGTGAGTATACTGGTCACGCGCCATGATCAGAGCGCCGGCGTTCATCGGACGCCGGCGAGCGAGAGGAGGAGGTTTCATGTCGGATTACCTGCCGACCCCCAAGCCGTGGCTCAAGCGCTACGACAAAGGCGTGCCGGCCACGCTGAATTACCCCGAAGCCACGCTCAACGACCTGATCGCCGAAACCGTGCGCAAACACCCGAATCACCTGGCCACCAAATTCGTGCTGCGCTATATCTTGGGCGGGCGCGTGATGGTGGGCGGCACGCTGACCTACAGCCAGCTCGGCGCGCTGGTCGAGCGGTTCGCTGCCGCGTTGCACAAACTCGGCGTGAAGCGCGGCGACCGCGTGGCGCTGATGTTGCCGAACTCGCCGCACTTCGTCATCGCCTTCTTCGCCGCCGCGCGCCTGGGCGCGATCGTGGTGAACACCAACCCCACCTACACCGCGCGCGAACTCAAGCAACAACTCGTGGATAGCGGCGCGGAGGCCATCGTCCTGCTCAACCTGTTCTATCCCCGGCTGAAGGAGATCAAAGCGGAGACGGCGGTCAAACACGTCGTAGTCGCGCACATCTACGATACGCTGCCGTTCCCGTTCAAGCAGCTCGTGCACTCGCGCCAGCGCAAGGAGCACGACTGGGTGGACGTGTCCGGCGAGCCGGGCATCCACCTGTTCAGCGACATGCTGGCGACGGCCGATCCAGCACCCGCGCCGGCGGCGCAGCCGGACGACGTGGCGTTGTTCCAATACACCGGCGGCACCACCGGCGTGCCCAAAGCGGCCATGCTCACCCATCGCAACCTGGTGTGCAACACGATGCAAGTGCGTGCGTGGTTGACCAGCGGGGTCGAAGGCGGCGAGAAGGTGATGGCTGCCATCCCGTTCTTCCACGTCTACGGCATGACGGTCTGCATGTTATACGGCGTCGCCATGGCCGCCGAGCTGGTCATCGTGCCCAACCCGCGGCCGATCGAGAACGTCATGCGCATCATCAGCAAGGAGCGCTGCACGATCTACCCCGGCGTGCCGGCGATGTACATCGGCATCGTCAACAACCCCAACGTCGGCCAGTACGATCTCAAGAGCGTGAAAGCCTGCATCAGCGGCTCCGCGCCGTTGCCGGTGGAGATCCAGAAGCGCTTCAACGCCATCACCGGCGGCCGGCTGGCAGAGGGCTATGGCTTGACCGAAGCCTCGCCGGTGACCCATTGCAACCCGGAGTTTAACGAGAACCGCGCCGGCAGCATCGGCCTGCCCTTCCCCGACACCGAAGCCAAGTTGGTGGATCTCTCGACCGGCGCCGACCTGCCGATGGACGGCAACCCGGAGGTAATCGGCGAGCTGTGCATCCGTGGGCCGCAGGTGATGAAGGGCTACTGGAACCGGCCCGACGAGACGGCCAAGACGATTGACGCCGACGGCTGGCTGCACACCGGCGATATCGCGCGCATGGACGCCGATGGCTACTTCTACATCGTGGATCGCAAGAAGGACATGATCAACGTTGGCGGGCTGAAGGTGCTGCCGCGCGACGTCGAGGAGGTGCTGTTCACGCACCCGGCGGTGCTCGAAGCCGCCGTGGTCGGCGTGCCGCATCCCACCCGCGGCGACGACACGCTCACCGCGTTCGTCGTGCTCAAGCCGGGCGCAAGCGTCACCGCCGACGAGTTGAAGGAATTCTGCAAGCAGAGCCTGGCGCCGCACAAAATCCCGCGCGTGATCGAGTTTCGCAAGGAGCTGCCCAAGACGCAGGTGGGCAAAGTGCTGCGGCGCGTGCTGGTCGAGGAAGCGCAGGCGCAGCAGAAGGCCGCCGGGTGATCCATCGGCATTGCTCACGCGTGCTGGCGCCGGCGCAGGTGGATGTGGTTGCACGCCAGTTCGCTGAATAGGCGCAGTTTCTCCTCAGTGCCGATGACGATCAGTCGCATCCCGCGTTCGAACGTCGTGCTCGACTGCGGTCGCATGTGCTTGCCTGTGGCTGGATCGGTGTAGGCCAGCAGCACGACGCCGTGCACATCGCTGAGTTCCGACTGCGACATCGGCCGGCCTATCAGTGTTGAGCCTTCGCCGATGACGATCTGCTCCAGCCAGAGTTCGAGGTCCTCCGAGTGCATCACCTCGTCGAGGAAGTCGGCCACGTCGGGCCGGGTAATGACGCTGACCATCCGCCGGCCGCTAATGGTGTATGGCTCGATCACCCGATCCGCGCCGGCGCGCATCAGCTTGGGGATGGATTCCTCGTAGTTGGCTCGGGCGACGATGTGCAGATCGGGGCGCATCCCCTTGGCCGTCAGGGTGATGAAGACGTTCTCCGCGTCCGACGAAGCGCAGGCGATGAGGTGGCTAGCGTGCGCGATGCCTGCTTCCTGCAGTCGCCTTTCGTCGGCGGCGTTGCCGCTAACGACCAGGTGGCCTTGCGACTCGAGCCGCATGGCCTTGTCGGCGTCCATCTCGATGATGACGTAGGGCATTTTCTCCCGCATCAATTCGCGCACCACGTGTCGCCCAACGCGGCCGTAGCCGCAGACGATAGTGTGCCCTTTCAATTGATCAATCATGTGCTTCCTCCGCCGGTAGCGTAAGCGGTTTTGCCAGTCGCCGAGCACCAGAAACGCGCCCAACGCCGTAAGCGAGTAGTACACCAGGCCGACGCCGCCCAGGATGATGAGCATGGCGAAAATCCGCCCCGCAGCGTTGAGCGGCACGATCTCGCCGTAGCCGACCGTGGTGATGGTGGTGACGGTCATGTACAGCGCATCCAACAGGCTGGAGCCCGAGAGCAGGCTGAACCCGATCGTCCCGATGATGAGCAGCGCGACGAGGTAGATCGCGGCAATGAGTGCGCTGCGCTGGGGCCGCCACGACGAGTTGCGCTGCATCGCACATGGATTATAAGGAGCGGGCTGCAAAGTGCAGCGCAGGGCGGTCACGTCAACATGAGATGTTGTATCCTAGGCGCGACAGGGTTCATCGGCGGCC
Source organism: Candidatus Roseilinea sp. (assembly GCA_025055235.1). Taxonomy (GTDB): domain Bacteria; phylum Chloroflexota; class Anaerolineae; order J036; family Brachytrichaceae; genus JAAFGM01. Next base: position 14,170 of record JANWYN010000036.1, read on the forward strand.
AGATCGCGCGGGCGGCTGTGGCGCGTGGGTGGCGGGTGCGCGCCGCGCGACGCCATCTGGCGAATACCGGCGCCATCGGCGATCTACCGGTCGAATGGGCGCAGGCCGACCTGCGCGACGCGCGTTCGCTGGTTGTGGCGATGCGCGACTGCGAGGTGCTCTTCCACGCTGCGGCGGCATATCCCCAAGACTTCCGGCACATCGAACGCGCCGTCGCCGAAGCGAGCGCGGAGATGCAGCGCGTGCTAGACGCTGCGCGCGAGGCCGGCGTCCGCCGCGTGATTTACACCAGCTCGCTCACCACCCTGGCGCAGCGCTTCACGCCCGGCATGCGCCCGTTGGATGAAAGTGACTTCTACACGCCCGGCGCGGCGCGCAGCGCGTACTACGAAGCCAAGCTGGCGATGGAGCGCCTGGCGCTGGCAGCGCGCGATCTGGAGGTGGTGGCGTTGCTGCCCACCGCCGTGTTCGGCCCCGGCGACGTGAAGCCGACGACCGGCCTGGTGATCCGCGAAGCGGCGCGCGGGCGCATCCCGATCTACTTCGACGCCGTGGTCAACTGCGTGGATGGGCGCGATGTGGCGGCGTCGCACGTGACGGCCACAGAGCGAGGACGCCCGGGCGAGCGCTACGTCCTGGGCGGGCACAACCTGACGATGCGCGAGCTGCTGGAGACGGTGGATCGCTGCCAGGGCGTGCGCCGGCGCCGGCTGCGCGTCCCGCGCGGGTTAGTGCGCGCATCCATCCGGCTGGCCGACGCGCTGCCGTTCGTTAGCCTGCCGGAGCACATACGTACGTTCGAGTTCTGGGGGCCGGTGTCCTCGCGCAAGGCTGAAGTCGAACTCGGCCACGTGGCACGGCCGTTCGAGGAGACCGTGCGCGACGCGTTGGCGTGGTTTGGGCTGAGCGGGGCTATCGGTTGAAAACCGATCACCTTGGGCTTTCGCTTGTCCAGAGCACTGCCTGCACCCACAGCATATATCCGAATGTGGAAGTCAAGCAAGCACAAAGGAATCACGACATGAAGAAACAGCCTGCACTATACTCGAGCATCAATCCAGACGGCCCGGACGCCTACCCGATTGCCGGTCTGACCTGGATTCTGATCCATGAGCAGACCTACACCGATGTGCAAAAAGCGCAGGCGCTCACCGACTTCCTCTACTGGGGCCTGACCGAAGGTCGGGACGCTGCCACTTGCCTCGGGTATGTCCCGTTGCCAACGGAACTGCGCCTTAAGGCCATTGGGGGGTTGAATAGAGCCCGTGTGGGCGGCGAGCAGGTATTTACCGAGCCGTCGCGCTAGGGATTCACGAGCTCGACGCGTGATGAAGCGTAAAGCCGATGCCATCCCGAACTCCTGCCGCAGCCGGCTTCCTCGCCGGCGCTGACCTGAGCGCCAACGCCATCGAACGCGCGCGCCGAGCCGCATCAAACTACCTTGACCTGACCAGCAGCAACCCGACGCATCAAGGCCTGATCTTTCCGCCGGAGATCCTGCGCGCCGCTGCCGAACCTTACTGGGCTGCGCGCCGTTACGATCCCGACCCGCGCGGCCTACCTGCTGCACGCGATGCGATTGTCCGCTACTACTCGGGCCGCATCCCTGCACTGCATCTGCAGCCCGATCACGTCGTGATCACCGCCAGCACCAGCGAAGCCTACGGCTTGCTGTTCACGCTGCTGGCCGACCCGGGCGACAACTTGCTGGCGCCGGACGTGACCTACCCGCTGTTCGAGCACCTGGCCGCTGCGCATCACGTCGCGCTGCGCCCCTATCGCCTGGACGAGTCGCGCGGCTGGCAAATAGACGAAGCGACGCTGCTCCGCGCTGCCGACGCGCGCACCCGCGCCGTGCTGATCGTCTCGCCGCACAACCCCACCGGCATGATCGTGCAGCAACCGATCGCCGCGCTCGAGCGGCTCGGCCTGCCGGTGATCTGCGACGAGGTGTTTGCCGAGTTCACCTACCGCGCGCCGCACACACCGCCGCTTGCTGCGCTGCATCCGGCCCTGCCGGTCTTCACGCTCAACGGCATCTCCAAGATGTTCGCCCTGCCCGATTTGAAGTTGGGCTGGATCGCCATGAATGCACCGGCGGCTTCGGCCTTTGGCGCGCGCCTGGAGATCCTCAACGACCTCTACCTGGGCGCGAACTCGCTCATACAAGCGATGCTGCCGGCGTTGTTCGAAGGCGGCCTAGCATTCACCGCAGCGATGCACCGGCGCATTCGCGCGTCGCTGGACATGGCGCTGGCGATGCTGGCCGGCTGCCCTGCCGTGCGCGTCCAACCGCCCGACGGCGGCTACTACCTCTTCCCGCGCGTGCTGGGTTGGGATGACGAAGAGGCGCTCGTGCTGCGCTTGCTCGAACGCGGCGTGCTGGTGCACCCCGGCTTCTTCTACGGCTGCGAGGATGGCGCGCACATCATGATCTCCTGCCTGACCGAGCCGGAGATGCTGGAACGTGGGCTTGGGATTATTATTGAAGTGCTCGCGGCTCGTGGACAAAGCAGATAACAACCGGCTGCAACCCAGCTCGCGCTGAATGAAGCGAACCCCTTGAAGCCGGTTCGCCTCTTCTGCTCGAACTCACCGTGATGGATTCAGACGGAGCGAAGACGATCACCGATGCGCCGCCGGCGGCGCTGCGCCGGGCGCTCGCGGCTCGCTTCAGCGATGCCGAGTTACAAACGCTCGCCCACGACCTGGGCATAGACTACGAGGAGCTGCCCGGCCAGACCAAATCGGCCAAGATCGTCCACCTGATCCAAACCGCGGCGCGTCGCGGCGCGATCCTCGACCTGATCGCGCTGTGCCAGGCAGAGCGACCGAATGCCGACTGGCGCGCCATCCATGCTGCGGCAACGGCAAACCCGCAGCAATTCCTCCTCGCGCCGGATGAGGCTTCGCCCGTGCTCGCCACGCAGCCAGACCGGGCGCTGAAGATCGGCATCGCGCTCGGCGCGTTGATGATGCTGTTGCTCGCCTGCGGCTTCGGCGGCGGACTGCTGGCCGGCCAGGTCGTCCGCGTCACCCTCAATCCCGTCCAGCCCGATCCAAACGCGCTCGGCCAGGTCATCATCCGCATCGAGAACCAGCAATTCACGCCGCAGGGCGCCGGCATCTCCTTCGCGCGCGCAATGCAGATCATCGGCAATCTGCCGCCCGGCGCGTCGTTCGCCTTGCAACTGGACAACGTGCAGGCTACCACCATCGCCGACGAAGTGATGAGAGGACGCCCCGACGCGCCGGCCAGCGATCCGCACATACGCTTCCTCGCTAACGGCCAGATCACCGCCAACGTGCGCGTGCGCCAACTGGGAGACAGGCGCGTAGCGCTGTCGTATACTGCCCGTGCAGAAGGCGGCCGGATTGTGATCACGCCCGCGTCGGCATGGGTGAATCTGGTGGAGGTGCCCAACACCACGTTTGGCTGGTTTCCGCTACCCCAGCCGGCCCTGGACGAAGTGACGCGCTGGGCGCAGGCTCAGTTGGATGCCGCCACGCGTGATTTTTGGTTCGACAATGTGACGGTCGAGGAAGACAACCTAACCCTCGCCGGCACGAAGCGATGATGAGACACGACGCCTGACCCGGCAGCGCCGCTCAGTTCGCCGGCGCAGTGCCGGCTTTGGCGTCAACGAGGAATATGCCAAGATCGCGAATCAAATACGAAACCACACCCGAAGCTCAAAGAGCCTTTCTCGTCGGCGTGGAGTTCAAAAATCCCGCCTACCGCGCCAAGTATGGCGCGCATTTGCCGCTCGAATCCTCAATGGAAGAGCTGGCGCTGCTGTGCAAGACTGCCGGTCTGGAGGTCGTCGGCCAAACCACGCAGGCGCTGGACGCACCCAACCCGAACACGTTCATCGGCCCGGGCAAAGTAGAAGAGTTGATCGCCTGGCGCAACGCGCTCGACTTCGACGTGGTGGTGTTCGACGATGAACTCTCGCCGCGCCACCTGCGCGAGCTAGAAGAAGCGCTGGGCGAAGACGTGATCGTGCTGGATCGCACCGGGCTGATCCTCGACATCTTCGCCCAACATGCCAGCACGCGCGAAGGCGCGCTGCAGGTCGAGCTGGCACAGTACGAATATCGCAAGCCGCGGCTAACTCGGCAATGGACACACTTGGCGCGACAAGCCGGCGGCGGCGCCGGCCGCAGCGGCACCGGCGGCGTCGGTCTGCGCGGCCCCGGCGAGACCCAGCTTGAAATTGATCGCCGGCGGATTGACGAGCGCATTGCCAAGCTCAAGCGCGAACTGGAAGAGGTGCGCAAGCAGCGCGCGCAACACCGCGCGCAACGCAAGCGCGCCGAGATCCCCGTCGTCGCCATCGTCGGCTACACCAACGCCGGCAAGTCCACGTTGCTCAACGCCATCGCCAAGGCCGATGTGCTGGCCGAGGACAAACTGTTCGCCACGCTCGACCCGACCACGCGCCGGGTGCGATTGCCACACGGTCACCTCGCCCTGTTCACCGATACCGTCGGCTTCATCCAGAAGCTGCCGACGCAACTGGTAGCGGCCTTCCGCGCCACGCTGGAGGAGATCACCGAGGCCGACGCGTTGTTGCACGTGGTGGACATCACCCACCCCAACGCCCTCGAGCAGGCACAGACGGTGATGGACACGCTGAAGGAATTGGGCGCCGGCGCCAAGCAGATCGTGACGGCGTTGAACAAAGCCGACCGGCTGTCGCCGGAGCAGCGCGCGGACCTGGCAACCGGCGTGCTGAGTGAGGGCATCTTCATCTCCGCGCTGCGCAAGGAGGGCTTGAACGAGTTGCTGGCCGAGGTAGAGGCCGTGCTGTTCGAGCGGCTGGTGCCGATCCGGGTGCGGCTGCCCTACAAGGCCGGCGACCTGATGGCGCTCTTCCGGCGCGAGGGCGCGGTGGACAGCGAGTTGCCGGAGGAGCGCAGCGTGCTGCTCAGCGGTCGCATTCCCGGGCGGCTGCTCGACGTGTTCATGCCCTATGCGGCGAGCAAGTCAGCACCCTGACCGAGTGAGTCCGGGTAATTCGTCGTTCTGACATCAAATCGTTGATCACAATCAATCCTATTCATCCTGTTAATCCTGTCTGAAATGGGCTGGTCATTCAAAATCGCGCGCGTGCGTGGCATTGACATCAAGGTCCATGCCACGTTCTTCCTAATCCTGGTCTTCGGCGCGTTGCAGTGGGCCGGCAGCGTGCCCGGCAACCCGATCGAGGGTGCGCTGTTCGGCATGGTGCTGATGATTCTGCTGTTCACCTGTGTCACGCTGCACGAACTCGGCCACAGCATCGTCGCGCAGATCTTCGACATCCCCGTTCGCGAGATTGTGCTCTTCCCGCTGGGCGGTGTGGCGTTCATCGCCAGAAGCCCGGAGAAGCCGCTGCACGAATTGTTGATCGCTGTGGCCGGGCCGGTGGTGAACGTAGTCATCGCCGCCATCCTGTTCGTTGTGACCGGCGGCATCGGCGTGGACTTCATGGACATGAACGCGCTGCTGGCCGCGCTGCGCGAGCCATCGCTCACCACCATGCTGATCTGGCTGTTGTTCGCCAATGTCAGCCTGGTGGTGTTCAACATGATTCCGGCCTTCCCACTAGACGGCGGGCGCATCTTGCGCGCAGTGCTGGCGATGGGCCTGGGGAATACGCGCGCCACACAGATCGCTGCGGTCATCGGCCAAATCTCCGCCGTGATCCTCGGCATCATCGGCATCGCCAACGGCCAGCTCTTGCTCACGCTGATTGCGCTGTTCATCTTCTTCGGCGCCGGCCAGGAGCGCGGCCTGGCCGAGGCGCGGACGGTGCTGAACACACTGCGCGTCGGCGACGCGTACAACAAACATGCCCTGAACTTGCAAGTCGGCGATCGCGTGAGCACCGTGGTGGAGTACATCCTCACCAGCTACCAGCCCGACTTCGCCGTGATGCAGGGCAACAACATCATCGGCGTGATCACCCGCAACGACGTGCTGCGCACGCTGGCCAACGACGGCAACGACCGCTACGTGACGGAGATCATGCAGCGCGAATTCCTGCGCGTCGAAGCGCACAGGTCGCTGGATGAAGTGCGCGAAATTCTGATGGAGAACGGTGCGCACCTGGCCGCCGTGTTCGACGGCTCGCGCTATCTCGGCCTGATCAGCCTGGACGACATCAGCGAGGCGTTCACCGTGCTCACCTTCGTCCGCCGCCAGAAGGAACTGCGCCAACGCAGTAGCTCGACTTTTTGAAACCGGACTCCGCTGCGACTTCCTCGGACACATGAACCGCTCGACTTCTCCGCGCCAGGAGCGCAAATCGCCCATCCGGCGCATGCAGCTCACCTTCGCCGACCATCACGCCAGCCTCTCCTGGGAGGTGCTGCGCATCACGGCCGAATTCGTGCAGGGGTTCGAATTCCTCTCCAATCTGGAGCGCACGGTCACCATCTTCGGCTCGGCGCGCCTGTCGGAGGGCGATCCATACTATGCGCTGGCGCGCGAGCTGGGCCGCCGGCTTGCCCGGGCCAACTACACCGTCGTGACCGGCGGCGGGCCGGGTATCATGGAAGCCGGCAATCGCGGCGCAGCCGAGGCCGGCGGCCACTCCGTCGGGCTGAACATCCAGTTACCCACCGAGCAGAAGCTCAACCCCTACGTCAAGGAGGGCATGGGCTTCCAATACTTCTTCAGCCGCAAGTTCATGTTGGACTACTCGGCCCTGGCCTACGTGTTCTTTCCCGGCGGCTACGGCACGCTGGACGAGTTGTTCACCATCCTCACCCTGGTGCAGACCGGCAAGTCCAACGGCGCCGTGCCGATCATCCTGATCGGGCGAGAGTTCTGGCAGCCGCTGCTGGATTGGATCGCCGGCACGTTGGCCGCGCGCCGGCTGATCGGCCCCGATGACCCGGCGTTGCTGCACTTGACCGACGACCTGGACGAGGCCGTGCGCCTGATCCGCGCCGCCGGCGATGACGCGGACGAGCTTTGAAGCAGGCCGCGCTACGGCCGCAGGACGAGGCGAAAGCCGTAGTCGTAGCTGCGCTCGTGGGGGAAGTTGGCCGCGCGGTAGCCGCAGCGCACGCCGTCCTTGTTGAAGTCGAATGCGCCCCCGCGCAGCACGCGCATGACGCCCTGCGCCGGCCCTCGGGGATCGCGCACCCGCGTCCCGGCGCGCCGCAGATATGCGTCCTCGTCATACCAGTCGGCGCACCATTCCCAGGCATTGCCGCACATATCGGCGACGCCATACGGGCTGTCGCCGGCCGGCGAATAGCGGCCCACCGGTGTCGTGCCTTGGATGTTACTCTCGCGACTGTTCAACCGCTTAGCGTCGAACTCATCGCCCCACGGGTAGATGCGGCCATCGGTGCCGCGCGCCGCCTTCTCCCATTCCGCTTCGGTCGGCAGCCCGAAGTTCAACCCGGTTGTCTGGCTCAACCACTCGCAAAACGCTACGGCGTCGTTCCAGGAGACGTTGACGACCGGGTGATCCTCCTTTCCGGCCGGCATCTTAAAGTCGCGCTGGGTGGCCTGGGCGAAGAAGGCATATTGCTGGTTGGTCACCGGATAGCGCGCGATGTAGTAATCCGACAACCGCACGCGATGGCGCGGCATCTCGTTCATCTGCGCCACACGATCGCGCTTGACGTGGCTGCCCATCCAGAACGATCCGGCGGGAATGCGCAGCAGCTCCAACTTGATCGGCGCGGGGACCAACAGCCGGCTCGGCCAGCGACGCTTGCCGCTTGGGCTGCGCAGCCAGCGCGTGACGCTATCGGCAGCGATGCGCGCCGGCGACGAGCCCAGCTCGACCAGCAATTCGGCCAGCGCTTGCTCGTAGCGGTTGGATGCCGGGATGATTTGATAGGACGCCAGGAACGCCGACAGGAGCGATGGATCGCACGACTTCAGCATCATCGGCACGAGGCGCAGCTTGCCCTGATGCTCGAGCTGAATGGCCAGCCGAGTTTCGCTCCTGACCCAGTGAGACTTGATCGCCGCCGGCGAGAGCAACGCGAGGAAGACGCCGCTTTCGTGCAGGCCGCGGTCAATCGCGCTCACCCACGATTCGCCGGGCTGAATGCTATCCGGCGCGATCCATACCGGATAGTCATGTCGTCGCAGGTCAGCTGCCAGGCGGCGCGCGACGGGCGCGTCCTCGTGGGCATAGCTGATGAAGACTTGTCGCGGATCACGGGTGCGCCGCGGTTGATCGGCCAGCGGCGCCAGCGCGAAGCGTTTGGCGAATGGTTCGGCGCGTTCCTTCTGCAGCGCAGCGCGCAGGCTCACCAGCCGGTTCCGGCGCGCGCAGTACTCGACAATCCGGTGCGCCCATTGGCTCTTGGACAGATTCGACCCTTCATAATCCAAGTAGATGTCGCGGAAGTAGTCGGCGCAGAATATCTCGAGCTCATCCCGGCTGAAATGCTCCACAATGAAGTTGCGCAACTCGGCAACTTCCGTGCGCTTCGCCCGACGCGCCGATAAGGCTCTTCGCAAGAGACTCACGAGAGCAGCACCCCCTGCAAACGATTCCTCACGGCAAAGGGTCAGTTTCATTCTCAAAAATATCTATGCAATATCTCATTTGCGATGATTTATTGTTCTTCGAGCTCAATCCAGCCACACATGACGATAGTCGCAAACAAGCTACATTCCACGCGACGCATAATGCCACGGCGTCGGATCGTTCCCTCGACGTCAGGCAAGCGTGGCACAGCGCGAGGGCCGAAGGCTCACCGAGGACGCTGATCGTTGCACAGAACTTCCGTGCTACTCCTGCTCTCACCGCGTTTTGGTGGGCGGGCATGAGTACCTGCGTGGAAGCGTGCCCGACGCTAAACCACTGGGCTAAGGGGACGGGCGGGCTTCGGCGGGCTTCGACGGGCTTCGACAAGCTCAGCCCGCGCGTCAGCCGCGCGATGGTCATCCCACCGGCCACAGGCGTGCAGCCGGCGGCTACCGCACGGGTTGCGCATCGCCTGCCTCCTTCAGCACACACCATCCCATGGCCGCGCTCCTCTGCGCGAAAGGCTAGAAATAGGTAGAACAAAAGACTGCATAACGATCAGTCACCGAGGACGAGAATCCAAGGTGTACTTCCCGCCGGGGGCAAATTGCCCGGCGGCTGAAGTCGCGGGCAATTTGCGACAAAGCCGGCCGTGCGCCGGCTTTGCCATGCGTTGCGCGCGGATTCATCCGCTGCGCAAATCGGTGAATCGCCCCTGTCGCCGGGGCGAATTGACATCACCGCGCCTTACGCCTTTAATCGGCCTTCGCTATGAAGATCACCGATATCAAGGTCTATCCCACCTGGGTGGGCAGTCGCAATCAATTGATCGTCAAAGTTGAAACGGACGAGGGCATCTACGGCTGGGGGGAGTCCGGGCTAAGCGGGCGCGAGCTGGCCGTGGAAGGCGCCCTCCGTCACTATCGCGAGCTGTTGATTGGGCAAGACCCGATGCGCATTGGGTTCATCTGGCAACTGCTCTACCGATCGCAGTATTTCGAGGGCGGACGCGTGCTGACGGCGGCACAAAGCGCCATTGACATTGCGCTGCACGACATCAAGGGCAAGGCGCTGGGCGTGCCGGTGTATCAACTGCTTGGCGGCAAGCAGCGCGACTACGTGAACTGCTTTGCCACCACCGGCGCAGAAAGCGTCGAGCAACTCATCGAAAGCTGCCGGCTGCTGTTGAGCCAAGGCTGGAACATCATCCGCATGTCGCCGGCCTACGCCGGCCCAGAAGATGAACACATCTGGGAGCCGTGGGCATCCATCGGCGTCACTGCAGACTGGTTCGCCCAGGTGCGCGCGGCCGTCGGCAGCGGGCCGATGCTGGGCGTGGACTATCACCACCGGCTGAGCGTGGCCGAGGCGGCGTCGTTCTGCCAGCGCATGCCCAGGGGCACGCTGGACTTCCTGGAGGAGCCGATCCGCGACGAATGCCCCGAGGCTTACGAGCAATTGCGCCGCATGACCGACGTGCCGCTGGCCATCGGCGAGGAGTTCAGCAGCAAATGGCAGGCGCTGCCCTACATCGAGCGCGGGCTGACGAACTACATGCGGCTGGACATTTGCAACATCGGCGGCTTCACCGAGGCGCTAAAGGTGGCCGGCTGGTGCGAGGCGCACTACATTGACCTGATGCCGCACAACCCGCTCGGCCCGATTTGCACCGCCGCCACGGTGCATCTGGCCGCGGCCATCCCCAACTTCTTCGCGCTCGAAGTGCGCTACTCGCCGACCGAAGATCTGAAGTTCTACGACGAGGACATCTTTCCTATGCAGCTCAGGCTCGAAGGGTCACGCTTCCCTGTGCCGAACGCGCCCGGCCTGGGCGTCGAGTTCAACGAGAAAGACTTCGGCGGCCGGCCGTTCAAGTTCTGGGAAGCGCCCAAGCTGTATCGTAGCGACGGGAGCGTGCAGAATTGGTGAGTGAGGTTGCAGGGTTGATTGGTGCTAGGTTGCCGGGCGGGCTATGCGCTCGCCCAGCAACTCAGCAGCCCTGCAACTATGCAACCTAACAACTCTCAGTGCTATGCAAAAGCTCCGCGTCATTGACTCCCACACCGGCGGCGAGCCGACGCGGCTGGTGATCGAGGGCGGGCCTGATCTGGGCAATGGGAGCGTGGCCGAGCAACTGCACATCCTGCGCGAACAGCATGATTGGCTGCGCCGTGCAGTGATCCACGAGCCGCGCGGCAGCGACGTGATCGTCGGCGCGCTGCTCTGCCGGCCCGGCGACCCGACATGCAGCGCCGGCGTGATCTTCTTCAACAACGCTGGCTATCTGGGCATGTGCGGCCATGGGACGATTGGCCTAATTGCATCGCTGGCCTACCTCGGACGCATCGCGCCCGGCGCGCACCGCATCGAAACGCCTGTGGGCATCGTCGAGGCGACGTTGCACCCTACAGATGCCACAGCACAAACCTACCCCAACCGCGTCTCCGTGCGCAATGTGCCGAGTTATCGCTTCGCCTCACACGTCGGCGTTCAAGTCGAATCGGTTGGTCAGGTCATGGGCGACGTGGCGTGGGGCGGCAACTGGTTCTTCCTCGTCAACGATCATGGACTAACCATCCACCCCTCGGACATCCCGGCGTTGACGGCATTCGCGATGCGAGTGAAGGATGCACTGGCGCGCAACGGCATCACCGGCGCGAATGGTGCGGAGATTGACCACGTCGAGTTGTTCGGGCCGAGCGCATGCGCCGACAGCCGGAACTTCGTGCTGTGCCCCGGCAACGCCTACGACCGCTCGCCGTGCGGCACCGGCACCAGTGCCAAGCTGGCCTGCCTGTATGCGGACGGCCGGCTTTCGCCCGGCCAAGTGTGGCGGCAGGAAAGCATCACCGGCAGCGTGTTCGAAGCCAGCTTCGAGACGAACGCCGACGGCTCGATCACGCCGACGATCACCGGCGAGGCCTTCGTCACCGCGAACGCGACGCTGCTGCTCGACCCGCGCGATCCGTTCCGGTGGGGGCTGCTCATCAGTTGAGATTTCTCAAGCCATAGCGCCGTCATGCTTGCAGGACGCCGGCCCTTACTCGGCCACGCACACCTTGCCGGCATCCTTGTCGAAGAGCCACCGCAGCCCGCTCTTGAGCATCACGTTCGCCCCCAAGATGAGGTCGAATCGTTGCCCGATCGCGCTTTCGACCGGCTGCAGGTCCACCTGGATGCAATCGAAGACCGATTGACAATTAAACTGTGTGCGCATAAAATTTGACTGCGGTTAAATTGCAAGTTTGCTAATACTTGAACCATGTCGAAAGCGACCTACACCGACCCGGTCGGCGTGAACGATGCGACGTTGCACTATCTGGACGTCATCTATCGCTTGACCCAGCAGTCCGACGCCGCGAACACCACCGAGATCGCGGAGAAGCTGGGCGTCACGCCATCGGGTGCGAGCGTGATGCTCAAGCGGCTGGCCGAGCGTAAGCTGGTGCAGCTCACGCCCTACAAGGGCGCGACGCTCACGCCGGAGGGCCGGCGATTGGCACTGCGCACCATCCGGCGCCATCGCCTGCTGGAGATGTTCCTGCACCAGGTGATGGGGTTCGCATGGCACGAGGTGGACGACCACGCGCATGCGCTCGAAACGGCCATCACCGAGCCGCTCGAAGACCGGATGGACGAGATGCTCGGCCATCCCACGCGCTGCCCTCACGGCCACCTGATCCCTAACAAAGATGGCACGCTGCCGCAGGTGAACGATGTGCCGATCCTCTCCCTCGCGTCGGGTGCGACCGGCGTCATCCGCTGTGTGGACACCGACAACGGCGAATGGCTCAAGTACCTGGGCGAACAAGGGCTCAAACCCGGCGTGCGCGTGACTTTGAAAGACATCGCCCCATACGGCGGGCCGGTCACCATCGAAACGCCAAGTGGCGCCGTCGCTCTTGGACAAAATTTGGCCGAACTGATCTACGTCGAACCGGACTAACGAACCAGCTTCGATCATGGCTGCTCCGGCGCAACCGCGACTGTCTGCGACGGGCACTCAACCCGCTCCTACCTCGTCGTTGTTCTCACGCACGCGCGCCTGGCTCACGCCGCTGCGCCTCGAGGCCATCTGCGTGGCGATCACCTTCGTCGCCATGATGGCCGGGCTGATCACGTCGCACGTGGGCGTGAACCCGGCGGTGCCGGCGCTCTTCTATCTAATCGCCTACGTGAGCGGCGGCATCTTCGGCGTGCAAGCCGGTATCGAGTCGCTGCGCCACTTCCGCATTGACGTGGACTTGCTGATGATCTTGGCAGCGCTTGGCGCCGTCGTCGTCGGCTCGCCGTTCGAGGGCGCGATGCTGCTGTTCCTGTTCTCGCTCTCGAACGTCCTGCAAGCCTATGCCCTGGGCCGCACCCGAAGCGCCATCCAAGCGCTCATGAAACTGCGGCCGGATCGGGCGTTGCTCAAACGCGATGGCGAGACCGTGCTTACGCCGATCGAGCAGCTTGCCGTCGGCGATCACATCTTGGTGCGGCCGGGCGAACGCGTGCCGCTGGATGGCGTCATCGTCGAGGGCGAGAGCACGCTCGACCAGTCCTCGGTGACCGGCGAGTCTATGCCGGTGAGCAAGGGCGTGGGCGACATGGTCTTCGCCGGCACGGTCAACCAGTCCGGCAGCCTAGAAGTGAAGGTGACCAAGCTGGCGCGCGACTCAACCATCGCCCGGCTGATCCGAATGGTCGAAGAGGCGCAAAGCCAGAAAGCGCCCACCGAGCGCTTCCTCGACAAGTTCGAGCAGGTATATGCCGTCGGCGTGATCCTCTTCACGCTGCTGATGATCATCGTGCCACCGGCGCTCTTCAACGCGCCCTTCGAAGAGTCGCTCTATCGCGCGATCACGGTGATGGTCGTCGCGTCGCCCTGCGCGCTGATCATCAGCACGCCGGCTTCAATCCTATCGGCCATCGCCAACGGCGCGCGGCGCGGCATCCTCTTCAAGGGTGGCGCGCATCTGGAGCGCGCCGGCCAGCTCGACATCATCGCCTTCGACAAAACCGGCACGCTCACCGTGGGTAAGCCGACGGTCACCGACGTGACCATCATCCCGATGGCTGCGCCGGAGTGTGACGACGCATCCGCGCCGTCGGCGGGTGCACTGCATTCGCCTCACATCCCCGACCACATCCGGCTGGAGCAGGAGAACATCCTGCTCACACTGGCTGCGTCGGTCGAATCGAAGTCCGAACACCCGCTGGCCTTGGCCATCGTGGACACCGCCAAGCATCGCGGCTTGAACATCCCCGAAGCGACGGACTTCGTGAACACCACCGGCAAGGGCGTCCGGGCGCGCACGGCTTTCATGGGCGGCCTGACCATCGCCATCGGCAACCCGCGCTATTTCGATGGCTACCAGACCGTCGGCATGGAGCGCGCGATGCGGGAGGTGATCCGGCTGCAAGATGAGGGCAAGACCTCGGTGCTCGTCGCCAAGATCAACGCTGACATGCGCGCCAACATCCTGGGCGTCATCGCCATCGCCGACGTCGTCCGGCCAAATGCCGCCGGCGTCATCAAGCGGCTGCGCGAGCTGGGCATCAAGCGTACGGTGATGCTGACCGGCGACAACGAGCGCGTGGCGCGCGCCGTCGCCCGGCAGACCGGCGTGGATGAGGTGTATGCCGACCTGCTGCCGGGGGACAAGGTGGCCCAGATCAAGCGCCTGCGGGAAGGCGACGGCAAACCCAACGATGTGGCGATGGTGGGTGACGGCGTGAACGACGCGCCGGCGCTGGCCAGCGCCACCCTAGGCGTGGCGATGGGCGCCGCCGGCACGGACGTTGCGCTCGAAACTGCCGATGTGGTGTTGATGTCCGACGATCTGCGCAACATCCCTTACGCGATCTCGCTCAGCCGGCAGGCGCGCCGAGTCGTCATCCAGAATCTCACGTTCGCGATCGCGGTGATCGTTTTGCTGGTGATCGCAGCATTGGGGTTCGAGCTGCCCCTACCCGTTGGCGTGGTCGGGCACGAAGGCAGCACGGTCATCGTGGTGTTGAACGGGTTGCGGCTCTTGATGTTCCGCGAGAGACAGTGAGAGCATCAGGCCCCAAGGTTGTGTGAGAACCTTGGGGCCTGCGACGTTCAATCACAGCGCAACCGCACGATCAAGGCAGTCTCGCTCACAGCTCACAGCTGAAAGCTCATAGCTCACAGCTCTCAGCTCTCAGCTACTTCTTCGCCGCGGCCGCTGCGACGGCCTTGTTGTAAAGCTTCATTAGGCGCGACTTGCGGCGCGCCGCGTTGTTCTTGTGAATCACGCCCTTGCCGGCAGCGCGATCCAGGTAGCTGATCGCCTTGATGAGTTCAACCTTCGCTTGCTCCAGGTCTTTTGCTGCGATCGCAAGGCGCGTCTTCTTGATCGCCGTGCGCGAGCGCGAGCGGTGCAAGCGGTTGAACTGTGCCTTGCGCGCGCTGTTGCGAATGCGCTGTTTTGCGGATGCGGTATTGGCCACTGGAATCCCTCTCCAAATCGTTTAATGAAACTCGAAAGCCGATCGTAAGCGCACCGTTCTCCGGCGCGCGAGCGAACAGTATTCTACCCGCGGTCGGTAGAGCCGTCCAGGCGATGATACACTCAGCGTTGTGTCGCCCTTCGTGCTGCTCATCGCGCTCATGGCGTCGCCGCTGTTCGGCATTCTCCTCGCTGCCATGCTTGCCCGGCCCGCTCGCCTGCCCGCGTCGTTGAGGTCGTTGGCCTGGCTGCCGGCAGCAGCCGGGGCCGGCGTCGCGTTGATCGCGGCGTGGCTGCTGCGCGGGCAGCCGGCCTGGGAAGCCATCGTCGGGAACTGGTCGCCTATCTCGTTCACCGGCCTGCCGCTCGTGCTGGCAGGCTTCGCGCCTTCTGCCGGAATCCTCATTGCATGGATCACGCTCTATTTTTTGGATAGCTTGAAGCCGCCGGATACGGCGCTCTCCGAACGACACCCGACCGCATCGGCACTCATCATCCCCTCGCTCTCGCTCGTCGCATTCGCCAACAACCTCGTCACGCTGCTCGTCGGCCTGGGCCTCACCGACCTGCTCACGGCATACCTGGCGCTGCGGCGCCAGGATGGCGAGCGCAACGCACTGATCAGGTTGACCCTCAACGGCTTCTCGGTTGCTTTGCTGACCCTGGTCGTCGCGATGCACGCTGCCGGGGGCAACAGCTTGCATTTGCCCCTGGCGCGCCTCGATCCATCCACAGCGCCGGCGCTGGCGTTGGCCATCGCCATGCGGCTGAACTTCGCGCCTTTTCGCACGTCGCCGAGCGCATGGGGCGATCTGCGAATGGCGGCTGGCGCGGTGGGCGGCTTGCTCGTGCTCGCCCGGCTGCCGGCGCTGGGCGTCACGCGTCTGCCGGAGTGGTTCTATGCGCTCGCGCTCGTGAGCGCGCTGCTCACGCTCGCCATCGCTATCTTGGAGGCTGAGCACCGTGGGGATTCGCTGGCGCCGGCCGTTGCGACAGCCGGCGCGTATCTCGCCGGCGCAAGCGCCGTTCTGGCCATGCCCGGCGTGACCGCAGCCGCGACCATCGCCTGGCTGGTCGGCGCGGCGCTGATCGGCCAACCGGGGATGGACGACGAGCCGCTGTTGATCGAGCGCGTCCGGCTCGTCTCGCGCACGGCCGGCGCGCTGTGCCTGATCGGCTTGCCGCTGACGGTGGGGTTTGTCGGCCAGGCCGGCGTCGTCGCGACATGGACGGAGCGCGGCGTGAGTGGGTGGCTATTCGCTCTAGCGTGGGTCGTCGCCCTTGCGTTGCTGATCTACGTCTTGCTGCGCATCATTCTCGATTCGACCGCCGGACATGCGCAACAAGCACGCCTGATCCCCAGCGGCGATCGCGTTGACCTGCCGTTTGTACGCGAAGTGGTTGGCCGGCTAGCGGCATTGGCGCCGGTTCTGATCTTCGGCGTCGCACCTGCGCTGCTGACGGCCGGATCCTTCACCGACGCGCTAGTGCGCAATGGCATCGCCGGATGGTTGGGATGGATCATCGCCGTCGCTGCCGGCGCGCTGCTTTGGTGGCTCGAACCACGCTGGCGCCCCGCGGTTCACCGCATCCGAGGCCACGCGGTCGGCGTGCTCGACCTCGGTTGGTTCTACAGCCTGCTCGGCGGCGCAGTCGCTCGGCTGCGCAGCCCATTCAGCCGGGCGTTCACCCTGCTGGAGGGCGACGGCGCGTTGCTCTGGGCGATCATCGTCGCGCTGCTCATCGTGCTGATCTCGCGGCCCGGCGGGCCATAGCCCATGCGTGAGAAACCGTCGCCGCGCCTCATCCCGCTCGCCGCTTTTACGGCGCTGGCGCTGCTGGCCGCGCTCGTGCCGGCGGAGTGGCTGCGCCCGCTCGACCTGATCGGGAACGCAGTGTGCCATCGCATCCCCGAACGATCGTTCTTCGTCGCCGGCCGGCAACTGCCGGTGTGCGCCCGCGACACTGGCATGTTCTCCGCTGCGCTATTAGGAGTCATCAGCTTCACACTGACGCTGCCCGGTCGCGCCTCCGCTTTCCCGGCGCGCCCCTATGCCTATGCCTTTGCCGCGTTCTTCGTCGCTTGGGCATTCGACGGGTTCAATTCGTACTGGCTGCTGGCGACCGGTCGCACGCTGTTCTACCAGCCGCACAACTGGCTGCGCCTGACCACCGGCGCGTTGATGGGCATCTCGCTCAGCGCCTACGTGACGGCGCTGGCCAATCAGGCCATCTGGCGTGCGCCGGACGCGGCGCCGGTCGTCGGCGCGTGGCGCGATGTGTCGCGGCTCATCGCCATCGCGGCCGTGGTGGTGATCGCGGTGCTCCTGCGTCCCGACTTCTTGTTCGGGCCGATCGCGCTGACGAGTGGGCTAGGCATATTGGTGCTGCTCACGCTGGTGAACGGCTTGATCGCGCTCGTAGTGATGCGGCGGCACGGGCGCGTAGAACGCTGGCGCGAGCTGGCATTGCCGGCGACCGTCGGCTTTGCCCTTACGCTGGCGCAGATCGGCCTGGTCAACCTCTTGCGCGCAGCACTCACCCAGCAGTTCGGCGCACCTTTCTGAGCGCGACAAAGCCCGTCACTTCTTCTGGGCAGCCTCCCAGATCGCCGTGGTGAAAGCTGCGCTCACATCGGCGTCGGCAGGCAAGGCCTGATACTTCGCCAACATTTGGGCGAGCGCCTGCCACTGCTCCTGCGATTGCCAGCCAAAGCCGCGTTCGCTCTGGGCATCGCGCAACTCGGTCTCCAGCATGTAGCGCATGTGCTCCGGGTCGGTCTCCGGCCCCGCATACTGCATCACGATCTTCACCGCCTCATCCGGATACGCCTGAGCGTAGGCGATGCCCTGGAGCGCGGCGCGCAGGAAGCGGCTCAGCTCGTCGGCGCGCGCCTGGATATACGCCTCGCTAGAGACGTAGGCCAACCCCAAGGTCGGCACGCCGTAGTCGGCCGCTTCCCAGAGCGTGATCTCATGCCCCCACTTGCGAAGCAGATAGGGTTCGTTCGACTTGAAAAGCGGGTAGACATCTACTTGGCCCTCGGTCAGGACGCGAGGGTCGAAGCCGACGTTGACCAGGCTCACCTTGTTCACATCGGCTCCGGCGGCGGTGAGCAAAGCATACAAATCCGGCGGCGGCGTGCCTTTGTAACCGACCGTCTTCCCTTCCCAGTCTTTGGGCGTCCGAATGCCGGATTTGGACAGCGCCGCGAATGCCTGTTGACCCTTCTGCCCAATTAGGGCGATGGACACCACCGGCAGACCGGGGTCGGCGCGACGCTGTAGGATGGTGGCGGCGTCCATAGTGGTCACCTGCACCTTGCCTGCCACCAGCAACTGGACATGCTCGCCCCGGCCGGGGGAATGTTCGATGGTGACATCTAGGCCGTTCTCTCGGAAGAAGCCTCTTTCCTTGGCGACATACGCGCCCACGAAGGGAAGATTGGCTTGCGGCTTATATCCCGCCATGAAGGTCATCGGAACCAGCGCGGGTTCGGCCGGGGCAGTCGGCGCAGACTGAACAGGCGCTTGTGTCGGAGCAGAGACGGCAGCAGGTTCGGCCGTCGCTCGTGGGGGTGGCGCGGCGACCGCGCAAGCGCTCAGCAGAAACGCAGCGACGAATGTGAATGCGAAAGCCTTGTGCATTGTGTAGTCAACCTCCTTCATCAATAGATGAAAGTCACTTGGTGAAACAGATCATTTGGGCACAGCGTCGCGCGTCAGCGCCAGCGGAGCACGCGGCGCTCCAACCAGACGATGACGCCATACGTCGCCATGCCCGAGACCGATAAGATGAGGACGGCAGCGAACATGGGCGGCAAGTTGAGATTGCTATAGGCCAGCCACATCACCCGCCCCAGGCCGCTCGAGGCGCCGGTCCACTCGGCGATCACCGCCCCGATGAGCGAAAGCGGCGCGACGACGCGCAAGGCGGCGAACAAGTAGGGCAACGAGAGCCAGAGGCGCAGATGGATGAGCACCTGCCATGGGCTGGCTTGATACAGCCGCATCAGGTCGAGCATCTCGCGGCCGGCGCTTTGCAGCCCCACCAGCATATTGATCAACACAGGGAAGAACGTCAGCAGCGTCGTGATGATGATCTTCGGCAACACGCCGAAGCCCAGCCAGATGGTCAGCAGCGGGGCGATCACCGCCAGAGGGGTGGACTTGATGAGGATGGCCAGCGTCATCACGCCGCGCTCCAATTGCGGCTTCAAACTGACCAGCACGGCGACGGCGACGCCGACGACCGCGCCG
>JANWYN010000009.1 GCA_025055235.1 Candidatus Roseilinea sp.
TCACCCACCTGATTGCCGTCGCCGGCGCTGAGCGTGATGACCACGTCGCCGCCTTTCACCTGCGCGATCAGCATGCCAAGCGCGTCGCCAAACGACGCTGCGTTGCGCGCGTCGCGATGCCGGATTTTGCGCGCGATCTCGATCGGGTTGAGCGCATTCGCGACGAAGCCGAAGTCTTCCTTGCGCTCGCGCGCCGCGTAGATCGGCAGCACGATCACGTGGTCTGCATCGTCGAAGGCCTCGGCAAACGCATCGAGCAGCGCCGCAGTGCGGCTGTAGGTGTGCGGCTGCCAAATCGCCCAGATGTTGCCCAGCGGATAGCGCTGGCGCGCGCCGCGCAGCGTGGCTTTGATCTCGGTCGGATGGTGCGCGTAGTCGTCGAAGATGCGCACGCCGCGCGCTTCGCCCTTTAGCTCGAAGCGCCGGCCGGCGCCCTTGTAGCCGCCGAGCGACTTGACCGCTTCGCCCACCGGCACGCCGCAGGCGTCGGCTGCGGCCAGCGCTGCCAATGCGTTCAGCACGTTGTGCTCGCCCGGCACGCGCAGCGAGCACGTCCCGCCCACTTCACCGTTCACCCCTGCGCCGCTGAACGCGAAGTCCACGCCGCCTAACGTGTTCGTGCGCAGGTTGGACGCGCGCCACAAGCCGCCCTGGATGCCGTAGTCCACGACGGCCGGGCCGGATGCGCCATCCGCCGGCAGGCCGGCACGCTTGAGCATAGTGGCGCAGCCGGGGTCGTCGGCGCATGCGATCACCACGCCATCCTCCGGCACGCCCCGCACGAACGTCGCGAATGCATTCAACGTCGCGTCGAAATTCGCGAACGTGTCGGGATGGTCATACTCGACGTTGGTCACTACGGCGATCTTCGGCTGGAAGTGCAGGAAGGTGTGGTCGTACTCGTCGGCCTCGACGACGAACGCGTCGCCCGCGCCCCAGCGCGCGTTTACCCCCAGCGGCTGCGGCGTCGCCCCGATGACGAACGACGGATCCAGCCCGGCGTCGGTCAGAATCGTGGCGAGCATGCCGGTGGTTGTGCTCTTGCCGTGCGTACCTGCGACGCCGATGCCCACCTTGTCTTGCATCAGCGCGCTGATCAAGTCGCCGCGATGCCACACCGGGATGCCACGCTGCTTCGCCTCGACCAGCTCCGGCTCGTCTTTGGCAATCGCCGACGACGGCGCGAGGATGTCCACACCGTCTAGGTGGCGCGGATCGTGGCCGACGGCGACCGGGATGCCCTCGGCCCGCAGCGCATCGAGCACCGGCGAATCGGCGCGGTCGTCGCCGCTGACGCGCACGCCGCGCGCATGCAACAGCCGGGCCAGCGCGCTCATGCCGGCTCCGCCGATACCCATGATGTGGATGTGCTTATCTAACCAACTCATACCAGCACCACGATGACGAACAGGAAGATGAGGATGAGCACGAAGACCAACAGCGAGCCGCTGAAGATGACCGGCGCTGCGCTCTTGATGAAAAAGAACTCGTTCCAACCGCCCGGCGGCGGCGTGAAGAGATTGGCATATTGGCCGTCCAACAGGCCGGATTGCAGCGCCCAATACGCCAGCGAGCTGAACAACAGGTAGCCGTTGAACACGCCGATCAAGAACGACAACAGGCCGTACTCGAAGCGATTCGCGGCACTTGCCTGGAAACGGCTGCGCGCGACGATTGGGCTGAGATAGCCAAAGAATGCAATCAACAAGAAAGGAGCAGCGCGCCAGAAGAAGCGCCACACTGGATCGCTATGCGTCCACAGCGGGTTCATGATGTTGATGAACTGCGGCAGCGAATAGATGAACAACGCAAACAACATGGTGAACGTGACGATCACCTCGCGCACCCATCCCCGCGAGGTGCCGATGAACCCCCACACGATGAGATAGAAGACGAAGAAGATGTCGGCGTTGATCATGTCAGTGGCTCACTTCGACCAGCAAGGCCGCGATTCGCTCCGCACCATCGCGCCGGCCCAGCCGCAACGATGCCTGGCGCATCGCGCCCAGGCGCCCCGGGTCACCGAGCAATTCGACGATGCGCGGCAGCAGACCTTCCCGTTCGTCCATCAATGCCTCGTCCCGCACGACCACGGCTGCGCCGCGGTCGGCGAGGTACTGGGCGTTGACCTTCTGGTAACGCCAGGTGTAGGGATACGGCACCAGGATGGCCGGTAGGCCGAGATAGGGTAACTCGCCCAGCGTGCTCGCGCCGGCGCGGCAGACCGCCAGATCCGCCGCGGCCATCGCCAGCGCCATGTCATCGTGCAGGTATTCGAAGGCCAGGTAACGCGCGCGCTGCGCGTCCGGCAACTGCGCGCGTGCGGCGCTCACCTCGGTCCAATCGTTCGCGCCGGTCACGTGCACGACGACGGCCAGATCCAGCAAACGCGACAGCCCGGACAGCACGGCGCGATTGATACTGCGCGCGCCCCTGCTCCCGCCGTACACCAGCAACACGCGCGCGTCCGGCGCGATCCCGAACCGCCGGCGCGCCTCCTCGCGCGAGGCCGAAGCAAAAATGTCGCGCACCGGGTAGCCGGTCACCACCATCTTGTCCGGCGCGATGAAGCGCGTGGATGCCTCCGTCGTTGTTGCCACTTTTGCGGCGAAGCGCGCCATCACCCGCAGCGCCTGGCCGGGCTCGATGTCGGGCAAATACACCACGCTGGGCACGCGCTGCAACCAGGCCGCCACGCTCACCGGCACGCCGACGAATCCTCCGGTCAGGAACACCACGTCCGGCTTGAATTCGGCGAGGATGCGCCGCGCCTCGAACGTGCCGCGCGCAGTGCGCAGCGCGTTGACGGCAGCACGCAGCGGCCCCACGCCGTGCATCGCGCCGGCCTGGATCGCCCGAAAGGGCACACCCGCGCGGCTCACCAGGTTACGTTCCATTCCACTTGCCTCGCCAACGAACAGCGCTTGGACTGCGCTGGCCGATGCGCCTGCGGAGCCCGCCGCCGGCGCGGACGTCACGCCCGACGATGATGACGTCGGTGGACTCGGCCTCAGCCGCGCTTCCAGCGCCTTTAGCACGGTGAGCGCGGGCAAAACGTGCCCGGCTGTGCCCCCCGCGGATAGTAGAACTCGCACGAACTGCCCTGCCTCCTTTTGCTTGGCCGGCTGCGCCCGGCAGCCCGGCGTTCGCCTCATCCTCCCGAAGCATCCGGCTGCCGCGCGCGACGCTGATCACCACCCCGCAGGCGATCAGCAGCGAGACGAGCGATGACCCGCCGACGCTCAAGAACGGCACCGGCACGCCGGTGAAGGGAATCATGGCCATGATCGCCATCACGTTCAGCAGCATTTGGCCGATCACCCAGATCACCACGCCGATGGCGATGAACGAGCCGAAGGCCGTGTCGGCGTTGTGCGCAATGCGCAACCCACGCCATGCGAAGATGACGAACAGCGCCAGCGTCATCACCAGCCCGAGCAGCCCCATCTCGTCGCCCAGCACGGCCATCACGCTGTCGGTGTGCGGCGTCGGAAGATAGCCGAACTTCTGGCCGCTGGCGCCGATGCCGTTGCCGAACAGGCCGCCGCCGCCCAGCGTGATCAACGTCTGGCGGATGTGGTAATCCATCTCGTTCGGCGTGCGCCACACCTTGATGAATTCGTTCACCCGGATGGTGGCGTGCGGGACGATGGTGATCAGCACCAGAAAGGCCGACACGGCGATCAACACCACCAGGCCGAGTTGCTTCCAGCTCGCTCCGGCCATGAAGAACATCGCCATCGCCACGATCACGATCACGGCCGTTGTGCTCAGGTCGGGCTGGATGACGATGAGGAAGCTCACCACGCCGACGATCACGCCGAACGGGATCAGGCCGTTGGACACGCTCCGCACCTGATCGCGGCGCGAAGCCAACCAAGCCGCTGCGTAGATGATCACGCCCAGCTTCACCAGCTCGCTCGGCTGCACCGAGCCGTTCAGCAGCGTCCGGCGTGCGCCGAACACGTCGTCGCCGAACAGGATGACGCCGACGAGCACGACCAGACATCCGGCCATGATCCACACGGCGAAGCGGCGGAAGATGCCGTAGTCGAGCCAACTGAAGAACGCGAACCCGACCAGGCCGATGCCGGCGTAGAGCAACTGCTTGCTGAAGATGGTCAGCGGGTTGCCCTCCTTCACTTGTGACCAGAAGAAGGTGGTGCTGTAGGCCATGACGAGGCCGAGCGCCGTCAGCAACAGCACGGCGCTGATGAAGATCCAATCGGCGCCTCGGCGCGCAGCCGCCGGCGAGCCGGATCGCCCGATCGCGGGTCGCCCGCGGCGAACTGTTTGCATCGTCGAGCCTCTGCCCACAACACCACTCCTGGAGATGTGCCCTTATCCGTCTGCCGTCCGCGATGCCGGCAGCGCGTTCACCAATTCGCGGAAGCGATCGCCGCGCTCGGCGAAATCTTTGAACGCGTCGTAGCTCGTCCCACCCGGCGAGAGCAGCACCACGTCGCCCGGGCGAGCCAGCCGGTGCGCTTCGGCGACGGCTGCTTCCAGAGAATTGAAAATTGAAAATTGAAAATTGGCAGCACGGCCCGCCCTTTTCAATTTTTCATTTTCAATTTTCAATTTCTCCGCGACCATCGGCCCCATCTCGCCAAACAGCACGACGGCTTTGCAGCGCTCCAGCATCATGCGCACGGCTTCGTCCCACGGCAGATGCTTGTCGCGCCCACCACACAGCAGAATCACCGGTTGATCGAAGCAGCGCAGCGCCGCCATCAGCCGCTCCGGCGCGGTGGCGATCGAATCGTCGTACCAGCGCACACCGTCACGATCGGCGACGAGCTGCAGGCGATGCGCGACACCGCGGAAGGTCGTTGCGACGCGACGCATGGCTTCGACCGGCGCGCCCGCTGCTGCGCAGACTGCCGCTGCCGCCAGAACGTTCGCGATGTTGTGCTCACCCATCAGTAGCAGCTCGCGGCGATGACAAATGACCGCGTCCATTGGCGATGGGCGATCCTGGATTGGCGATTCGCTGGCGCGCTCCACCCGAATGCGCAAATATCCGGCCTCGTCCATCCACGCGCCGTCGCCATGCGGCTCGTGGCGCGTGCTGAACCACAATGTGCGCGCCGATGTGTTCATGCCGGCCGTCACCTCGTTGTCTGCCGAAAGCACTTGCCAGTCGCCGGGCGATTGGAAGTCGAGGATGCGCTTCTTGGCGGCGATGTACGCCTCCATCGTGCCGTGGCGGTCGAGGTGGTTGGGCGTGATGTTGGTGATGCAGGCGATGTGCGGGCTGCGCGTCATCAACTCGAGCTGGAACGAAGACAACTCCATCACCACCCAGTCCTCCGGCCGGATGCGTTCGACGTCGCTGATGAGCGGGTTGCCGATGTTGCCGCCGACCCAGATGAATTGAGAATTGAGAATTGAGAATTGAGAATGAGCAGGGCTTCCCTCTTGCTGTTGGGTGCTGGATCTCAGGATTTCGCCGATGAGGGTGGTGGTGGTGGTTTTGCCGGCCGAGCCGGTGACGCCGATGATGCGCGCCGGGCAGGCCTCGAAGAAGATCTGCGCGTCGTTGCTGAGCGGGATGCCGCGCCGCCTCGCTTCTTGAACGATGGGCAGGTCGTTCGGCACGCCGCCGCTCAGGCACAACATGTCGCAGCCATCGAGCAGCGTCAGCGGATGGCCGCCAAGCGCGAAGTCCACGTTGGGCAAATCCGCCACCGGTTGCAGGTCGAGCTGTTCGCGCGGCTTGACGTCGCTCAGCGTCACGCGCGCGCCATGCGCGACGAGGTAACGCGCCAGCGCCGTCCCCTGCCGCGCAATTCCCAAAATCACCACTCGCTTGTCCGTCCAGTCCATCTCGCTGACTTCCCTGCCTCTGCGCGCTCACATGTTTGGGTTGCCGAAAGTGGCCAAGCCGATGCCGATCATGCCGAAGAACAGCGCGATCACGAAGAAGCGCTGCACGATTTGCGGCTCGCTCCAGCCGATCAACTCGAAGTGATGATGCAATGGCGCCATCCTGAAGAAACGCCTGCCCTCGCCGAACCGCCGCCGGGTGTATTTGAAATACGCCGTCTGGATGATCACACTCAGCACCTCAGCCACGGGGATGATGGCGATGATGGGCAACAGCAGCCACTGGCCGGTCATCAACGCGACCACGCCCAACGTCGCGCCGAGCGCTTCACTGCCCAGATCGCCCATGATCACCTGCGCCGGATGGACGTTGAACCACAAAAAGCCGAGCATCGCGCCCACCAGCACCATGCACAACATCGTCAAGAACACTTGGCCCTGCATG
Source organism: Candidatus Roseilinea sp. (assembly GCA_025055235.1). GTDB lineage: Bacteria > Chloroflexota > Anaerolineae > J036 > Brachytrichaceae > JAAFGM01. Next base: position 6,275 of record JANWYN010000009.1, read on the forward strand.
TAGGCAATCACGCCATAGGCCACGAACGCTACGCCGCTGATCAAGGCGGCCAGCCCGTCCAGACCATCGGTGAAGTTCACCGCGTTGGCACTGCCGTGAATGATGAAGATGGCGATCGGAATCCAGAACACGCCCAGGTCTATCGGCTCGGGGATGCCGGGGACGGCCATCTTGCTGATGCCGAATAGCGGCCGGTCGGGGAAGAACTGGATGCCGGTGGCGGTGATCGCGAACGACGGCGCCAGGTTCATCACCACCGCCGCCACCAGCGCGATCAGCAACTGGAACAGCGCCTTGCTGCGCCCGCGCATGCCCTCGCCGCGCCGGACGCCCAACACGCCCATGTAATCGTCAATCGCGCCCAAGATCGCGAAGCTCAGCATGACGAACATCGGGATGGCCAGCGACCGGCCGACCAGCACCACGCCGGCGAAGTTCGGATTCACGCGCACGGCCACGCGCGAGTACAGATACATGGCCAGGATCAACGCTAACGTCACGCCGACGAAGAGGATGCCGCCCATCGTAGGCGTGCCCATCTTCACGTAGTGGCTGGCCGGACCTTCGATGCGGATTTGCTTGCCGATGCGCAAGCGCCTGAGGGTTCGGATCAACGGCCGCCCGCACAGGACGGTGATCATGAATGCGACGCCGCCCATGAGCAGGCAAACACCCATTTCGGGTGGCGAAGGGGTATACATGGTCTCGAATGTTAGACGCCGCGTGCGCTGTCGCACTGGCGCCCGTTCCTCCTCAATCTTCATTTGCGAGTCCCCCCAGCCCGGCGACGATCTCCTCCATCCGCATGCCGCGCGAGCCTTTCACCAGGATCACGCATCGCTCACGCACGATGTCGTTCAGCACCTCCAGGGCTTCGCCGTTGGTCATGACGTGAAAGACGCGCTCCGGCGGCGCGCCGCATTCGACCGCCGCCCGGCACGTCCATCGCGAGCGCTCGCCCACGCCGATCACATACTGCGCCACCAGCGCAGCCCGGCAGCCCACTTCGTCGTGCGCCTGCTTCTCCATGTCGCCGAGTTCGAGCATGTCGCCCAGCACGGCGATGCGCGGCCCGATGCCCTCGATCTCGGCGAGCAGGTTGAGCGCTGCAATGGTGGACTCGGCGCTGGCGTTATAGGTGTCGTCCAACACGATCGAGTGGAACGGACCTTTGGCCGTCACCAGCCGCAACTGCGCCGGCGGCGTGCGCAGGGCTTCGACGATCTCGACCAGGTTCATGCCTTCGACCAACCCAACCGCCGCCGCGCGCAGCGCCGTCTGCACGCTGTGCCGGCCGATCAGCGGGAGCTTCGCCAGTTGGCGTTCGCGCCCGTAGTGCAACGTGAACGAAATGCCGTCGAGGCCGAAGCTCTCGATCCCGCTCGCCCACACATGCGCGCGCGGCGTCAACCCGTACGTCACCACGCGCGCGCTGGTCACGGCGGCCATGGTGCGCACCCGCTCGTCATCATCGTTCAGGATGGCCACGCCGCCCAGCTCGGCAGGCGGCAGCGCCGCCGGCAACTCCGACTTGGCCTTGGCGATGTTCTCGATCGTGCCCAGGCGTTCTAGATGCACCGGCGCGACAATGGTGACCACGCCGACCTGTGGCTTGGCCCATTGGCAATACGCCGCGATCTCGCCCAGCCCATACATGCCCATCTCGATCACGGCGCGTTCGTGCTCCGGCCGCAGCCTGAGCAGGGTGAGCGGCACGCCGATCTCGTTGTTGTAATTGCCCTCGCTCTTGAGGGTGCGATAGCGCGCGCCCAACACTTGCGCGATCAGCTCTTTGGTCGTGGTCTTGCCGACGCTGCCGGTGACGCCGATCACGCGCAAGTTGAACTTGGCCCGCCAGTAGGCCGACAGGCGCTGCAGTGCACTCAGCGTGTCGTCCACGCGGACGAGCAAGGGGAGTGTGAGGCTGGCGGTCTGCTCGGCCGCCGGCCGCCGCGCGTCGAACCGTCCGACCGCCAAGCCTTCCAGGTTCGGCACGCGGTCGTGATGCACCAGCGCGGCCAGCGCGCCGCGCCCGAACGCATGGCCGACGTAGTCGTGGCCGTCCTGGCGCTCGCCGGGCAGCGCGACGAACAGATCGTCGCGGAACGTCTGCCGCGAGTCTATGACCACGTTCTTGACGCGGTGTTGCGCCAACGCTTCGATGCGCTGGCTGCTCACCCCTTCGACTACGTCTGCAAGCGTCAACATGGATCAGAGGTCAGAAGGTCAGAAGTCAGATGGTCATAGGCCGGAAACTAGAGACCGTAAGATTTAAGCTGGTCAGTACAAACCGCGCACCCATTTCTCAATTTTCAACTCTCAATTTTCAATTCACATCCGGCGGGATGCCCAGGATCTGACAGGCGCGTTCGGCGACGTCGTGAAAGACCGGCACCGTCGTCGGCCCCGCCCACCGCGAACTCCTCGGCTGATCCAGCTTCACCAGGATCGTGATGTGCGGGTCGCTCGCCGGCAAGAAGCCCACATACGTCACGATGGTCGTCTCCTGCTTAACGCCCTTCAGGTACCAGTCTGCCGTGCCGGTCTTGCCGGCGACAGTGTAGCCCTTGACGAACGCCTTGGGTGTGCCGCGCCGTGTCGCTTTCATCATCACCTGGCGCAGCGCGCGCGCCGTCTCCGCCGATATGACGCGCGCAATCTGCACAGGCTGCTTCCGAATGACCTCGCCGTCCGCCTCGCGCCACTGTTGAACGACATACGGCTGCATCAGCACGCCGTCGTTGGCGACGACGTTGATGGCGTTGATCACCTGGTACGGCGTCGCCGTCAGGCCTTGGCCGTAGCTGTTGGTCGCCAGGTCGGTGCGCGACCATTCGGGATCGGACGGCGTGCGCAGTATGCCGGCTGCCTCGTTGCCCAGGTCTATGCCGGTGCGATGCCCGAAGCCGAACAACTTGAAGCGCTCGTAGAACGCCTCCTCGCCCATGTCCAGCGCGATCTGCGCCGTCGGCACGTTCAGCGAATTGGTCAGAATGTCCTCGATGTCCACCCGCCCGTAGCGCCCGCGGTCGGAGTTGTAGATGCGCTTGTTGTTGATGACGAGCCGGCCGGTGTCGGTGAGGATCGTCTGCGTGGTCACCTGGCCCAGCTCCAGTGCCGCAGCAATGGTGAGCACCTTCAAGACTGACCCCGGCTCGTACACGTCGCTCACCGCCGGGTCGCGCAATAGCCGGGCGTCGGGCGTGCCGGCCAGTTCGATGGCGCGATTGGGATCGTATCCCGGCCACGATGCTGAGGCCAGGACGGCGCCGGTTTTGGTCTCCATCACGATGATCGTGCCACCTTTGGCGCCCGTGTCCCGGATGGCTTGTGCCAGCCGCGCCTCGACGTAGGTCTGCAGGTTGAGGTCGAGCGTGAGCACCATGTCGGCGCCGCTCTGGGTGGGGGTGATGACGAGCAGGTCCAGCCGGCTGCGCTCCTTGCGCTGGCCAACTGTGGAACTCAGGCGATCGTCGTAGTAAGCCTCCACGCCGGAATAGCCCACCGGCTGCAAGCTGACGAAGCCGAGCGTCGGCCCGGCGACCGGGCCGTAGGGATACGTACGCGCCCAAGTTTCATCTACCAACAATCCGCCGCGCGCGAGCGAGCGCATCGTGCGGGTCAGTTGGTAGGTCGCCTGCGGCGAGAGGTTGTATGCGACGATCGTGCTGAGGGTGGGGGTGAGCGACTTGCGATCCTCCAGGATGGCCTCGATGCGCCGCTGCGCCTCCTCCGCCGGTTTGCCGATCACCGGCGCGAGGGCTGCCGCGACGGCTGCCGTGTCGGTGAGCGTGCGCGCGTCCACCCGGACGATGTAGGCGCGGTTGCTGACGGCGAGCAGGTTGCCGGCGCGGTCGAAGATCGCCCCGCGCGGCGCGAGTGTGATGCGCGTCTCGATTTGCTGATCGTTGGCTGCAGCCGCGTACTTCGGATTCTCGAACACCTGCACCTGTACCGCGCGCGTGAACGCGATCGAGATGGTCAGGCCGATGATGATTGCCAGGATGATCAGCCGTCGTGAAGATAACATGTGTCCTGCCTGTTTTCGTCGCGTCGTTCGTCGAACGCATCGTTCATTCGCGCCTCACTCTCGTCGAGTGCGTCGCTGTGACGGCCGGCGTGCCCTCCGGCGCTATCACCAAATACTCGATTCGCTCAGCCGGCTGGAAGCCCAATCGCCTTGCGCGGTCTTCCATCGCCCGCAGCGAGGTCGTTTCGCCGATCTCCATCCACGTCCGGTTGATCTCGTCAGTCAACCGGGCATGTTTCGCATCCAGCTCGTCGAGCTGTTGGTTGAGCAGCGCCGTGCGCGTGGACACCGTGAGCCAAACCACGATGAGCGCGACCAGGACGGCGCCGCTCACGGTTGCCATCGCAGCCGCCTGCCGGTCATTCACACTCAGCGCCCGCACCTTGCGCCACCAACCTGGCCCCATACCCTCAATCTCCAATCTCCAATCTCTAATCTCTTCTCACCCCTCACCCCTCTCACCCATCACCCGCTCCGCCACGCGCAGCTTCGCGCTCCGCGCACGCGGGTTGCGCGCCACCTCGGCTGCGCTCGGCCTGATCGGCTGTTTGTTCACCAGCCGCAAGCGCGCCGGCCGGGCTTCGCCCATGCCGAAGCCCGGCTGAGCGACCTCGTCCCGCGACTCGCGCCGGAAGGTCTCCTTGACGATCCGATCCTCCAGCGAATGGAAGGTGATCACGGCGATGCGCCCGCCGGGCCTTAATATCTCGATCAACTTCGGCAATCCCTCCTTCAGCCGTCGCAATTCATCGTTCACCGCGATGCGCAGCGCTTGGAAGACCTGCGTGGCCGGATGGATGCGATCCGAGCGCGTTCGCGCCACGCCGGCGACGACGTCGCGCAACCGGCCGGTCGTCATGATCGGCCGTGCCTGCCAGATGGCCTCGGCGACGCGCCGCGCGTTGCGCACTTCGCCGTATTCGCGCAGCACTTTGGTCAGGCTTTGCACATCCATATGTTCGATCAGCGCCCATGCCGGCTCGCCTTGCACCCGGTTGAACCGCATATCGAGTGGGCCGTCGCGCATGAACGAGAAGCCGCGTTCGGCCGATGCGAGCTGATCAGACGACAGTCCCAAGTCCACCAGTATGCCGTCGAGCGGCACGAAGCCGAGCGACTGCGCAACCGCCGGCGCCTCGTCCAGCCATGCTTGTTGCAACGTCAGCCGGTTGTTCAACGCATCGCGCAGTCGCTCGCTCACACGTGCGATGGCGTCCGCATCCGCATCCGTCGCCAGCACGCGCCCATCCGGCGCGCTCGCGTTCAAAATACCCTCGGTATGCCCACCTCCGCCCAGCGTGCAGTCGAGGTAACGCCCGCCGCTCCTCGGCTGCAATGCTTGCATGACCTCATCGAATAACACCGGTACATGCATCGCCCTCGCAATCTCCAATGGGTCAGACCGCTTCGAGCGGTCTGACCCATCATCTCCAATCCCTAATCTCCAATCTCCAATTCTCCAAATCTCTGCCCTCTGCTTTCTGCCTTCTGACCTCTGATCTCTGACCTCTGACTTCTGCCCTCTGCCCTCAAATCCCCAAACTCGCCCACACATCCTTTCGCGCTGCATGCGCCTGCACCTCTTCGAGCGCGCGCTGCCACTCGCGCGGGTTCCACACCTCGATGAACTTACCGACGCCGACGATGACGGCCTCGTTCGTGATCTCGGCGTATTCGCGCAGCGGCTGCGGGATGACGACGCGGTTTTGCCTGTCCGGCACGGCGTCGTGCGCGTTGCTGTAGAGCATGCGCCGGAGTGTGGCCGCCTCTCGTCCCATCACCGGCAGCGCGCTTACGCGCTCGAACAGCAGCTTGAACTCGTCGAGTGGATAGATCAGCAGGCACTTGTCCGCCCCGGTCGTCATCACCACCCCGTCGGCCAAGCGCGCGCGGAATTTCGCCGGCAACGTCAGACGGCTCTTCTCATCCAGGGTGTGCGTGAATTCGCCGAGAAACATCCAGGGCCTGCCACTCTATTCCACTTTAACCCACTTTTCCCCACTTGGCCCTCATGATACTCATAAATGCGAATATCGCAACTACTTATCCACAGGTTGGGGATAAATTGTTGGCAAATTGGGTAACGGTTGAGCCCTTCGACGCTCCGACGATGCAAAAAGAGGCTTCAACCGGCCGGCTGAAGCCTCTCTGTGGCAGCGCGCAACACCTCGACACCTATAGCCCAACCATCTCCGCGCTCAAGCGCCAAAGTTTCTCTTGCGCTTGCACGTCATACGATGCCCGGGAGGACGGTTTGGGCTTGCAACGGTAGAAATACTTGCCGGTGATGCCGGCCACTTCAGGCGCCGATGCCAGATAGACGCTCGTCTGCGCGCCCTCCTCCGGGCTGATGGTGAACCGGCCGAACAGCTTGAACAGCTTGCCCCACACGCCGCTGTTGTTCTTGCCGAAATCCGTCGCCACTGCTCCGGGATGTAGCGCGTTCACGGTGATCGGCGTGCCCTCTAGCCGGCGCGCCAGCGCATAAGCGTGCATGACGTTGGCGAGCTTGGACTGGCTATACGCGCCGAAGCCGCTGTAGCGCCTGCGCTCGAACTGCACGTCGTCGAAGGCGATTGTGCCCATCAGGTGTGCGTCAGACGACACGTTGATCACGCGCGCCGCCGGCGCAGCCTTCAGCGCATCCATCAACAGATGTGTGAGCAGGAAGTAGCTCAGATGGTTGAGCGCCCAGGTCATCTCGATGCCATCTACGCTCACTTGCCGGGAGGTGAAGATCGCGCCGGCGTTGTTCAGCAACACGTCGAGGCGCGGGTAGGTATCCAGGAAGCGTCGTGCTAGGGCACGAATTTGTTGCAACGACGACAGATCCGCCGGCATCGCCTCGACTGCGGGGTTGCCGGTCTGCTGCCGGATCGCCTCGACGACCTCATCACACTTGCGCGGGTTACGGCTCACCACAATAATCACCGTTGCGCCCATCTCCGCCAACCGATGCGCGCTCATCCGGCCAATACCGGCCGTTGCGCCCGTCACTACACAAATCTTGCCCTGCAGATTCGACATACCACTCCCACGATTTCACAGCCACAGCGCACACGTCCCTACTTCGTGCCGGTTTCGAGCAACTGGCGCCCAGACTGGGTAAAGCGAGGTGACGCGCGCTCACTCCGGCAACAAGTCCTTGAAGCGCGGATTGTTGCGCACGGCGGCCAGCGCATTCGGATCGGTCTCGAGCCGTAGATACTCCTGCATCATCCGGCGCGCTGCCGTCATGTCCCGCCGCTCGCGATACAACACCATCAGGTTGTATGCGACGTCGGGATCGTTCGGGGCGATGGCGCGCGCGCGGGTCAGCGAATCCAATGCGCCGCCCCAATCGCCGACCTCCTTCAAGGCTAGGGCCAGTTCTTTCAGCGCGTGCGCGCTTTCCCCTTCGGCACGAATGCGGTTGAATAACACACCGACCCGCTGGCCCGGCGTTAGCTTGGCGAGATCCACGTTCTGCCAGCTCGCGCTGGGCTGAGGAGCGCCTGGCGCAGGTTGTGGTGAGATTGGCGATGCGCCGGGCATACGCGCTGCGCCTGATGGCGGTGCAGCAAGTACAGCGGCGACCGGTTCTTCTGCTGGCCGGGCTGCAGCACTCGCCAGTAGCGCAGCCAGGTTCTCCTTGCGAACGCGGAGGTCCAGATAGTTCAACGTCGTAAAGACGATGCGAAACGGCGTAAGCAGCAGCGAGCCGATGACGCTGACGGCGGTGATGACCATGAAGACTGCGACGAAGCCGGGCAGCACGGTGAGGTTGAAGTTGATGTTGCCCGGCGTCGCTTCCTGCATGAGCGCGAGCACGCCGACCAGCACCACTGAACTCACGATGAGCGCCGGCGCAGCCGACACGACAAATTCGAGGATGAACAAGAGGATGTAGCGCCAGAAGATGAGCCATCGGCTGCCGCGCGCGACCGCTGCGCTACGTCTGAGCCCCTGCAATCCATCTACGCCTTCGCCGACGATGGCCGGCGCGCGAAAGGCCCAGTTGATCGCCAGCACGACTGAAACGACGATCGCACCGATAACGATCGGTGCGCAAATAGCAGCCGTAGCGACCACGGCGGCGGGTGGGACGCCGGCCGACACATCCGCGCCGAAGACAGCGAATACAGGCACCGCCAGCACCGCCATCAGGCCGCCGAACAGCACCAGGTAGACGACGATAAGGGGAAGGTTGATGCCGATCTGCGCCAAGAGGTTCGCGATCCACAGCGAGGCCCAGTGCCGGCGCGTCTGGCCATACGAGGCGCGCACACCCAGCGTGCGACCTAGCACGCGCTCGATCACGTTGAAGGCGAGCGCACCTTCTGCCCACGGCCACAAGATGCCCAGCAGCCAGACGATGGCGCTGATGCAGTTAGAGGCAATGGTCAGCCCAGTGAAGGTTGCATCTTGTGTTTGTGTGTCCCCACTGAGCGCTGCAGCCGGCGCTAATGTGCTCGCAGCCAGCACAGCAACCACGCTCAGCGCATTTAGCCCCAGGGCGGGAAGGAGCACGAGCGAGGTGATCAAGATGAAAGTCGGGAAGTGTTGCCGGTAGAGATTGAAGGTGAGCGCGAAGATCTCGCCGGTGGAGCGGGGACGCAGTTCGACAGAACCTGTCGTCATGTGTGTGAGTATAATCTGTGCAGCATCGAACGAGTCAAAGGCGCAGTCTCCGCCGGCAGGCGACTGCGCCTTCATTTTAAGGGAGCGTTGTTGATGGAAAGCGTAATTCAACCTTCGGCTGCGATGGCGCGCAGCCAATCTCAGGAGCAGGTCACGCGCGGGATCGGCCTGGCTGCGCTGGCGATGCTGATCGTGGCGCTGGCGCTGGTGTTCCTGGTCGCCCCTACTGGCGACGCGCGATCCGGCGGCGAAGCACAGCGCATCTTCTACTTTCACATCTCCTCCGCGTGGCTTGGGTTTGGCGCATGGTTGGTGACGGCGTTCTGCGGTATTCGCTATCTGAAGACGCGCGACCTGCAGTGGGATCGCCGCGCGCATGCTTCGGCAGAGATCGGCGTGCTGTTCATCACGCTCGTGCTGCTCAGCGGCATGCTGTGGGGCCGGCCCACCTGGAACACCTGGTGGACGTGGGACTTCAAGCTGACGCTGAGCGCGCTGCAGTTCCTGATGTATGTCGCCTATTTGATGTTGCGCAGCGGCATCGAGAACCCGGAACAGCGCGCCCGCTTCGCTTCGGTCTATGGCATCGTCGGCGCGCTGACCGTGCCGCTCAACTTCCTGGTCAGCCGCGTGCTGCAGAGCATCCATCCGGCCGTGTTCGGCCCCAGCGTGAACGCCGCGCAGCAGGGCGGCTTCGGCGTCTCGTCCGACCGGATGGTCATCCTCGTGTTCTGCCTGGTCACGTTCACGCTGATCTACATCTTCCTGTTCCGTTCGCGCGTGCGATTGCTGGAGCGCGAAGACGCGCTGGCTGCACGGAAGGCAGCCTTGATCGAAGCGTCATGAGCCTGCTCGAAGACAAAAACGCCGTCTATCTCTTCACGGCCTACGGCGTGTTCCTCGGTGGGCTGGCGGTCTATCTTGCATCGCTATGGCTGCGCCGGCGCAACCTAGACCGCGACGAGGAGCTGCTGCGACAGATCGAGGAGGAAGAACGGGAGAAGCGCAAGCAACACTAGGGAGTGGGGAGTAAGTGTGACGGCCGGCTACATCGCGGGATACAATTTCCCGGCTATGGACGCCCTCCCCAAAGATGGAAGCATCGAAGTCATCTGCGGCTGCATGTTCAGCGGCAAGACCGAGGAGTTGATCCGCCGCGTGCGGCGCGCCGTCATCGCCAAGCAGAAGGTGCAGGTATTCAAGCCACACATTGACAACCGCTACGCTGCCGATCAAGTCAAGTCGCACAATGGCCTTGGCTTCGACGCGATCCCCGTCGCCTGCTCCGAGGACATCCTCAATCTCACCGAGCCGGATACGACTGTCGTCGCCATTGACGAAGCGCAATTCTTCGACGATGGACTGCCGCGCGTGGTGAACGCGCTGGCCGACAGCGGTAAGCGCGTGATCTGCGCCGGCCTGGACCTGGACTTCCGCGGCGAGCCATTCGGCCCGATGCCGACGCTGCTCGCCATTGCCGAGCGGGTGGACAAACTCACTGCGATCTGCGTCGTCAGCGGCGAGCCGGCCACGCGCACCCAGCGCATCATCAACGGCAAGCCTGCCTCGTATCATGACCCGGTCATCCTGGTCGGCGCGATGGAGAGCTACGAGGCACGCGCCCGCAAGTATCACGAAGTGCCGGATAAGCCGTAAGTCATGTCCACCGAACTGACGGCGGGCATCAAGCGCATATTGTTCACCGAAGCGCAGATCGCCGCGCGGGTAGCCGAACTGGGCGCGCAGATCTCGCGCGACTATGCCGGCAAGGACCTGCTGCTGGTGTGCATCTTGCGCGGCGGGGTGGTCTTCTTGGCCGACTTGATGCGGCGCATCACCATCCCGTGCAGCCTCGACTTCATGGCGGTCACGTCATACGGCGTCGGCGCGCGCGAGTCCAACCGTTCGCCGCGCATCATGCTCGACCTGCGCGAGGACATCATCGGTCGTAATGTGCTGCTGGTCGAAGACATTGTGGACAGCGGCTACACCTTCGACCATCTGCTGCAACTGCTGCGCACACGCGAGCCGGCGTCGCTCAAGGTATGTGCGCTGCTGAACAAGCCGGCGCGCCGCGAGGTGCACGTGCCGATTGACTACGTCGGCTTCGAGATCCCCGACGTGTATGTGTGCGGCTACGGGATTGACGCCGACGAGCGCTACCGCAACCTGCCTTACATCGCGGCGGTGTAATCGCCCAGCCCCGACGGGATGCCATTAGACGAGAGCAGCGATTACACTTCACCTCTCCCGTCAATCGTGCGTCGTTTCAAGTCTGAAATCAAGCCGCAGCAAGTCTGCGCCTAGCATGATGTCCATTATCTCGGCACCCAACTCGGATGTGCAATAGACGTTATCGTAGTGTTTAAAGCCTGAAATCGGCTCAACGTTGCCGTTGCGCAACAGCGGGCCTTCCCAGCCAAAGCGCAGCACATCGCCGCGCACCGTGACCCATTCGACTGTCATCGCATCTGCGTCGAACATGAACGGCTGCGACGATACATTTCGCTTGAACGCCTCGAAGCCGCCATCCACTGCCGCGCGGCCGACTTGACAGACCCAGACGTTGCGCAAGGCGTAGGAACGCAGCTCGCGTTTTGCATTCAAGCCGTGAGTGATCAGTCGTAACCCACCGGCTGCGCCAAGTGCAAGATACCCTTCGCCTTTGCGCGCAAAGGCCCATCGTTCGCCGATTTCGTGTTCGTCGAATGCATATAGCGGGAAGTAGGCATGCGTGAAGCCTAGCCAATCGTCGTCGGGCAGCCAATAGAGCGCGATCAGTGAATCCCGGACTTGTGCGACGCGCGGGAGGACGAGGTTCCCGCTCCAGAAATTCGGGCGATGTGCATCGTCTTCGCTGACGCGTGGCGGGTGATTGACAAAAGCTACGGCCTCTGGGCCCAGCGTGGCCTGCCAAATATGCTGCTGATGGCCACGCTGGCCTGGATGATAGTCCTGAACCGAGCACAGCATAGCGTCGGGTGTCTTGTAGGTCACTTTATTGACCTCTGTGCCGAGCGCGCCGGAATACCGAAAGTCCTCGTGTGTGCCAACGATTCGTTCCCGGCTCAGCATTGCTTCCGGGGCATGCACCGCGATGGCGGCGATAATCGCCGGCAAGGTGTAGTTCGAGCAAGCAAGGCTGACTGTACCGAGCACGCTGTCGTTGAACACGCCCATGCCCCACAACAACCGTCCTATGCCCGATGTTGGCTCGCGGTATGCACCTTTGATATGAGGCGCATAAGCGCGGCCGTGAGTAGAGCCGAATGCGCCTTTGAACGAATTCACAGCCATGCCGAAGAGCATCTTGTCCAGGACTGCGCCGGCCATCGTGGCGAGCGTGTCATCTTCGGCCAAGTCGGCCAAATGCGTGAGCGCCAGCGCATTCTCCTCGAAGTGACAGTTCGCGTCCCATTCGACGAAGCCCGAAGATGCGCGCTGCTTCAGCCAGTGCATCGCCAATCGCTCGCCATGCCTACGGTGCCAGTCACCGGTTCGTCCAGAGTTGGTGAAGATGCGATCGGGATGCAATTGACCCGCCAGCACCTCGCATGTATGGAAGAGGATGCTGTGACTTTCGGTGTCGAAGCACATCGCATCGCTGCCGGGTTGATCGTGCCAATACCGAAAGTTCAATGCGCACGCATCGAGCGGCTCGCGCAGCACGAGCGGGAATTCCGGATGGTCGCCGAAGCGGTATCGAGCGCCGAGCAAGCCGCATAGGTAGATGTCGCTGCAATCGGCGCGCTGGCGGATGCGCTCGAGCTGCTGCGCCAAGCGCGCACTATCTACGTCTTGCCACTTCCCAAGCGCCATGCGCGCGACATCGCAGAAGATAGAATCGTCGCGGCCAGAAGCATCGAGCAACGCTTCAATGCGCCGCTGCGCATAAGTGCCGTCAGGTGTGTCGGCATAGCGATTACGGCTCAACGCGATCGGCAGCACCCGCTGTATGCGCATGTTGCCTTCATATAACTCTTGCGGGTGCGGCGTAATCACGAGCGTGTAATCTCCCTCTGGAAATTGCACGGGCACGCCCATTTCGATCCGCGCCCCGCCGGCGCCCTTGCGAATGGCCTCGGCATAGATGCGCCCATCTGGGCGCTGCAAGCGCACAGCCAACGTAGCGCTCTCGACAGCATCAATTGGCCAGCGCAGCACGATAGGTTGCTCACGCGTGAATAGATCGCGATCGGTGATGGCTTGATCGAACACGCGTTCGAGCAACTGGCGGCGGTCTACAGGTCGGATCGTCGTCGGCAAGCGAACCGCGCTTTCGGTGAACTCACCAGACACGCGTAGCGCGACGGCAAACGGGCACTCGCGCACGGCCACGGCCTCGATACGCACCAGCACCGTATTGCGTCCCGCGCGCAACGTGGCCGCAAATGTCTCACTGCGCAGTTGCCGGTGATAGCATGGTTCGTGCTGATGGATACGCACGCTGTTTAGCCATACGTCGGATGAACCGTTTGTCGTCAATCGGAAGGCTGCCTGTTGCGCCGTCTCGCTTTCCAACTCGCAGTATGCCCAAGCGCGCAGATAATGCGGTGTGCGATACGTGGCAGAAACGTCTATAAAGTGGTCTTCCCCGCAATGCCAATATCTCCATCTGCCGACCTCCGCACCCACCGTGAATGGCGCATGCTCAGCCGGTTCTCCCGCAATATCGGGCAGGGCGTGGCGATAGTGCTGAGCGATACGCAGATCGAAGTCAGGCCCCGCAAAACGCTCGAAGTCGCGTACGGGCGTGGCAACCGGCCCCGCCAACAGCCAATGGTCTATGTAGCCGTTGCACAGGGCGTAGGTGAGGGCATCGCCGTCCATGCTTACTGGCACCGCACAATCAACTTTACAGTCAACCCTACCGGCGTAGCCTCGCCGCATCTGGCTCTGCATTGAGCCAGTGCGACTGCCATCCGCTGTACATCGGATGGTTGCGCTCTATCGGCAGCTCAACTGGTCGGTTGGTCGCTGCCGAGGCATACATCGCAGTGAGCAGCTCGATGGACGCGCGCGCATCTGCGAGCGTCACCGGCAAGGGGCCGCCTGTGGCCAACGCACGGTGATAGCGCGCGAACTGTCCGGCAAATACCTCCGGCTCAGGTGTGAAGCCGGCCAGCGCAGCCTCGATGGCAGCACCGGCCTCGGGCGTGTCGGGCGTGAACGTCCATGGCTCGCCGCTGCTGTCATACGGTCGTGTGTTGCTCTCGGCCACCAGGTTCTCGAAGACGAACCGATGGCGCGATTCTTCGGGCGCCGAGCCAAGCGTGAGCGAAAGTGTCGCCAGCGAGCCGTCGGCCATCTCCAGCACGACCGCAGCGCAGTCCTCGACCTCGATGTCGTTCACGCGCGTGGCGATCCGCGCATAGACGCTGCGCACGGGCCCGATGATGTAGGTGAGCATGTCGAGCGCATGGATAGCATGTCCAGTGAGCGCGCCGCCCAGCTCGGTTTGCCAATGCCCGCGCCACGGCACATCGTAGTACGGCGCTCGCCGCCGCCAGTGCACGTTGATCGCCGTGACCAACGCTCTGCCAGTGACGCCGGCCTCGCGCAGACGCTTCAGCTTTTGAAAGGCGTGGCCAAAGCGGTATTGGAAGATCGGCATCAAGCGCCGCCCGCTGGCCGCCTCGGCCGCAATCAGCGCGTCCACGTCGTGCAGCGAGCCGGCCAGCGGCTTTTCGCAGATGGCGTGTTTGCCGGCAATCAGCGCTTTGCTCGCATGTTCGGCGTGCAAGTATGGTGGGGTGCAAATGTCCACGATGTCCGCGTCGGCTGCGCAGGCTTCGTCAATGCCTTCTAGGGCGAGCGGGATGCCAAATTCATCGGCGCACGTTTGCGCTTCGGATCGCTCTGCTGCGCACACCGCGACCACTTCGAACAGCGCTGGCAACGACTGATAGGCACGCAGATGCGCGCGACCGATGCCGGTGCCAACCACAACGACTTTGTAACGCGGACTCATGGCGTGATCCTTTGTGCTTTGGCTTGCGCGAGCAACGCAAGTTCCGATGCGAGGAAGCAATGCGCGTGCGTCATCGCGGTTTCGGTGCGGTTGAGCACGTCGTATACCAGTTGGCGGCCATACGGCAGTTCGACGTCGTTGCAATCAATGTAGCGAATGCCCTTGTCGTCCACCAGGATCAGGTGATTGCCGCCCGGGCGACCGGCCGGATCGGCATACTTGCGCAGCTCGATGTAGCCTTCCGTGCCCAGGATGATCAGCCGGCCATCGCCCCATACACCCAATCCATCGGGCGTGAACCAGTCCACCCGGGCATATCCCACGCCACCGTCCCCGCGCCAGATCACGTCGCCGAAATCTTCGAATTCGGGATATTGCGGGTGATTGAAGTTGCCGACCTGCGACGCAACGACTTCAGCCCGCGTGGAGCCGGTGAAATACAAGAACTGGTCGGCCTGGTGTGAGGCGATGTCGCACAGGATGCCGCCGAACTCGGCACGCTTGAAGAACCACCACGGGCGCGAGGGCAGGTTGGTGCGATGTGGCCCGATCCCGATCGTTTGGATCACGCGGCCGATCGCACCGGCTTTCACCAGCTCGCCGGCTTTCACCGTGGCGCGATTCTCCAGACGCTCGCTGTAGCACACGGAGTAGATGCGACCGGTCTCGGCCTGCACGCGCCGCACTTCGGCCAGTTGTTCGAGCGTGGTAAAGCCGGGCTTGTCGGTCATGAAGTCTTTGCCGTGCTGCATGACGCGAATGCCAAGCGGCGCGCGCTGGCGCGGGATGGTCGAAGTGAGCACCATGTGGATGGTGGGGTCTTCCAGGATCTCTGCTTCGCTGCGCGCGCGTTTGGCCTGCGGATACATCGCCGCGAACGGCTCGACCAGCTCCGGCTCGGTTGCGAAGAAGGAGACGAACTCGGCGCCTGCGCCGAGCAAACAGTTGACTTGCCCGTAGATATGGTTGTGATTGATGCCGATGACGGAGAAACGGATCATGAAGCTCAGCTACGACGTCTCTTCTCCCTGGCGTTGGCTGCATCAGCGCCTGGTAACCGCTGCGCCTTTCGAAGCGCGGGGCTACCGCACCAAATACTTCTCTACGATCGCCTCGTCGAGTTCCACGCCTAACCCCGGCTCTTCCGGCACGCTCACGTAGCCATCCACCACCGGGAAGGTCTGGCGGGTGAGCTTTTGCCGCAGCGCGCCCTGCTCGACGCAGTATTCCAGCCAGTAGGTGTTCGGCAGCGCCGCTAGGAAGTGCAGCGAGGCGGCGATGCTTACGCCGGTTTTGTAGGAGTGATTGACGCACATGCGGTTGAGGTGGTGCGTCAACTGGCCGATGCGCCGCGCGTTGGTCAAGCCGCCCACGCGCGCCACGTCGGGCTGGGCGACGGCGATGCCGCACGCCAGCAGGCGCTCGAAGTCGCGCAGCGTGATCTCTTGCTCGCCGGCCGCGATGCGCAGCGGCGAATTCGCCACCAGGCGCGCATAGCCGTCGTAGTTGTCCGGTTGCAGCGGCTCCTCAAGCCAATACGGCTGGAACTCGGCGAACTGGTGCGCGCGCCGGATTGCCGTCGCCGTGTCGTAGGCCAGGCCGGCGTCAATCATGAATTCGTTGGCGTCGCCCACGCCTTTACGCGCCGCGCGCACGTGTGCCAGGTCGCTCACCTCCGACTGGCCCAGCGGTCCCCAGCCGAACTTCACGGCGGTGAAGCCGGCGTCCGTCCAGCGCCGGCCGATCTCGTAGGTCTCCTCCGGCGTGTTGCCGAACAGGATGGACGCATAGGCGCGGAACTTCGTCCTGAAGCCGCCACCGAGCAGGCGATAGACCGGCTGCTGATAGAACTTGCCGGCGATGTCCCACAGCGCCATGTCTATGCCGGACATGGCCTGCTGCGCCGCGCCGCCGCGCCCGAAGAAGATGCTGCCCTGATACATGCGCTGCCACAGCACCTCGATGTCGAGCGGGTTCTGGCCGATTACGCATTCGGCCAGGCCGCGCGCGATGGCATGCGACATGGGCGCCTCGATGATCGCCTTTGCCACGGCGGGCGATGAGTCCACTTCACCGATGCCGGTAATGCCTGCGTCGGTATGCACGCGCACGATCAACGTGTCCTGCGTGCCGTCGGCGCGTTCGGTGATTTCCGGCAAGCGCAGATAAAGCGTCTCTACTTTGGTGATCTTCATGCTGAGGAAGGACATCCGGCTGAACGGCCGGATTGCGTTAAGGATTCAACTCACCCGGCATGCGACGCGGGACGTTCACATGCGCTGCCGGCCTTCGAGCGCGCGGCTGAGCGTCACTTCGTCGGCATATTCCAGGTCGCCGCCCACGGGCAAGCCGCGCGCCAGCCGCGTCACGCTCACGTCCAGGCCGGCCAGCTTGCGCTGGATGAACGATGCGGTCATCTCGCCCTCGACGGTTGGGTTGGTGGCGAGGATGACTTCGCGCACCGGCCGGCCGGCTTCCGCCGACCGACGGATGCGACCGATCAGCTCCTCGATGCGCAAATCGTCGGGGCCGACACCGTTGATCGGCGAGATCACGCCGTGCAAGACGTGATAGACGCCGCGATAGACCCGCGAGCGCTCGATGGCCGCGACGTCGAGCGGTTCTTCCACCACGCAGATCAAGCCGTGATCGCGCGCCGGATCGGCGCAGATCGCGCAAGGGTCGCTCTCGGTGATGTTGAAGCACGCCGAGCACAGCCGCGTGCGTGCCTTCAGATCGCGCAGCGCATCGGCCAGGGCGAGCGACGTTTCTGAAGGCGCGCGCAACAAGAAGAACGCCAGCCGTGAGGCCGACTTCGGGCCGATGCCGGGAAGCTGCGACAGCGCGTCAATCAGCCGAGTGACCGAAGGTGGAAGCGTAGGATTGGATGGCATAGAACGGCCAGAGCCGTCGGGTCGCGCTGCTCGGCGGGCTCAGAACAAGCCGGGGATCTCGATACCGCCGGTCACGGCCTCTAATCGCCGCGCGGAATGCTCCTGGGATGCAACGATCGCTTCGTTGATGGCTGCCACGAGCGTATCTTCGAGCATCGTCACGTCGTTGGGGTCAATCAGCGCCGGATCGAGCTTAATGCTCTGTACGCGCTGATGGCCGGTGATCACGATGGTCACTGCGCCGCCGGCCGCCGTGACGTTGATCAGCTCGTTCTCCAAAGCCGCCTGGGTGGCGGCCATCTCCTCTTGCATCTTCTTGATCTTCTCCAGCATACCGGGCTGCAAGCCCCCGCCGGCGGGCTGCACACCGCGCGGCACATAGTCGCTTCGTCGTCCTTTAGCCATAGCTCTCCTCGTGTCAGGTGTCACGTTTTGCGTCTCACGTCCTGCGTCTTGCGTCTCATGTCTCACGCAAAACACAAGAAGTCAAACGCGCCTTGCGCTCATTGCCTCACCGTCCCGCCCATCCGCTTGGCCGCTTTCAAGACCGGATCCTCTTCGGGGTCAAATTCGGCCTGGCGCTGCTGCAAGGATACACGAATGTCATACTGGCCGTTGAACATGCGATTGAGCGTGGCGATCACGCTCGCCTTGTTCTTCGGCTCTTGAAGCCGGATCAGCGGGATGTCGTGATGGGCGTGCAAGTGCACGACGCCACCCGCCACTGCGTGCAGATCGCACGACCGCAGCAATGCCGCAGCCGGCTTGTTCACGGCGTTGACCTCACGAATAAACTGCTGCCACTGCGCCTTGAGCAGGTCGTAGGTGAGTTCGCCGGCCGGCTGCGCGGGCGGCGGCGTTGTAGTAGGCGCAGGCGAGGTTGTGGCCGGCGTAGGCGGAGCTGCGGGGGCAGGCTTGGGCGGTGCTTTGGGTGCGGCATCGCTCATTTGCGCCGTGCGTGGCTGAGCTTGGGCAGGTGCCGGCGCGCCCTCCGGTTCAACGACGCACTCTAGATAGGCCATCTCCAACGGGAGTTGCGCGTCGGTCGCGCTGCGCATCTCGTTGATCGCCTCGCTGAAGGCGCGCACGGCGCGCGTCAACTGCGCCATGCTCAACTGCTCGGCCTGCGCGGCCAGCTCGACGCGTTCTGCTTCGCTCAGGCCATCTGCGCTGCTCGCCTGCGCCTGCGGCGCGCGGCTCACTTTCATTTGCATCAGCGTGCGCAGGTGCTCCACCATCTGCCGGGCGATCTGTCGCGCATCGGCGCCTTGATCCAGCGCGCTTTGAATGGCGTCGAAGCCGGCGCCGGGGTCGCGGGCGATCAGCCCATCCACCAGCGCGCGCACGGTGGCCGCGTCGGTCGCGCCCAGCGCCTCGCGCACGTCGGCTGCCGAGATGCGCATCGAGCTGGACGAGGCGAGCTGATCGAGCAAGCTCACCGCATCGCGCAGCGAGCCGGCGGCGTGGCGCGCGATCAGCCGCAAGGCATGGTCGTCGGCCTCGATGCCCTCGGCCTCGCAGAGCTGACGCAAGCGTGCGACGATCTTGTCAATCGGCACGCGCCGGAAGTTGAAGCGCTGGCAACGCGAGAGCACCGTCGCCGGGATCTTCTGCGGATCAGTGGTGGCCAGGATGAAGATCACATGCGGCGGCGGCTCTTCGAGCGTCTTGAGCAACGCGTTGAAGGCCGCCGTCGAGAGCATGTGCACCTCGTCAATGATGTAGACCTTGTAGCGCAGCTCGCTCGGTTGAAAGCCGACCCGGTCGCGAATCTCGCGGATGTCGTCCACGCCGGTGTGCGAGGCCGCGTCAATCTCGATTACGTCGAGCGCGCGACCTTCGGCGATCGCCTCCGCGATTTGCTTGGCGCGCGGCGAGTTAGGGTCGAGGCCGGCGATGTTGACCTCTTTGGCGAAGATGCGCGCGCTGGTGGTCTTGCCGCAGCCGCGCGAACCGACAAACAGGTAGGCGTGGCCGATCCGCCCGGTCGCGACTTGGTTCTTGAGGGTGGTTGTGACATGCTCTTGGCCGACGACTTCGTCGAACGTCTTCGGTCGCCACTTGCGATACAGCGCCTCCGCCACGTTGAAGAGTGTATCACGGTGTGCGGTGGAGGTGGTGGTTGGTAATTGGTAATTGGTAATTGGTAATTGGGAGATTAGGGATTGGAGATTAGAGATTGGGGGATTGTTGCTTCTTGGCTGCTCAACTATCGTCGCGCGCGAGCCGGTGTGCCAAAGCAAGGGCTTCGTCGCGCGTGGTGATCTCGCCGATCATCTGCGCCTCACGCACGGCCTCAAGGATCTCGCCGACGCGCGGCCCCGGCTTGACGCCCAGCGCGATCACATCTCTGCCGGTGAGCAGCGGCGGCGGGGCGATCGAGCGCTCGAAGCGTGCGTAATACGCGTTGAGCAGGCGCTGCGCCATCTCGGCGCTCGGCGCGCAGTCCTCGACGGCGGTCTGCGCACCGCGCTTGCCCATGCAGTCGGCGATGGCGAACAGCGCCAGCTCCGGCGCGCAATCGCCTGCATCGCGAAAGAAGTGATAGAGGACGCGCAACGTAGGTGCGTGCGCCTGCCGCGCCATGAAGTTCGCTCGCATGTGGTGGCGGACGATCGTGTGCACGCGAGTGACTTCATCGCTGCTCAGCCGCAGCGCCCGGGCGCGCGCCGCGGCCAGCTCTGCACCCTGCGCCTCATGGCCATAGAAGTGCACGCGGCCGTCTTCACCGGACGAGCGCGTCGCCGGCTTGCCGCAATCGTGCAGCAGCGCCGCAAAGCGAAACACCGCGGCGCGCGTGCGATTCTCGACCGTCGGCGCGCCGAAATGATCGGCCAGCCGCTGTGCATCCGGCAGAGCAAACCGCGCGTTGCCCACCGTTAGCCCCCAATCCTGCAATAGCCCGTCCAGCGCCTGTAGCACCTCCCACGTGTGCTGCAAGACGGTGAAGCGATGCGGGGCCGGCTGGTCACACGCGCGCATCGGCTCGACCTCGGGCACGATGGGGACGAGCAAACCGAGATCGTCCAGCGTTTGCAGCGCGCGCCCGGCAGCGCGCAGGTTCAGGATGGCCATGAGTTCATCGCGCAACCGCTCGGCGCTCGGCTGGCCCAGCAGCGCAGCGGCAGCGCGCACCTGCGCGAGCGTCGCCGGCTC
>JANWYN010000111.1 GCA_025055235.1 Candidatus Roseilinea sp.
GTCTTCACCCGCATCCGATGCGTCGCTCGCAGTGGCAGCATCGCTGGACCTCACGCGCGCTGCCGAGATCAAGCGGCGGACGCGCCGGCTGTTGCAATGCGGGCAAGTCACCTTGGCCTTCAGCATCTTCTGATGCGAGGCGAATAAGCGATCGAACGTCTCACCACACTGGATGCAGCGATATTCGTAGATCGGCATAGCACTATCAATCATAGCGTTCAGGCGACGGAGCGGCGGAAGATCGTAGCCCGCCGCTCCCACGTCACATGCTCGTCCAGCGGCCAGATCGGGCGCGGGCATCGGGTATGGCCAAGGCGCTTCAAGTTCGCGCTGGTCGCGCCCGGCGCGTCCACGTCAATGTAGCGCGCCGCCCAGTCCTTGAACATGTGGGGCTGGCAGTGCGGCGACTTGACCACCACCAGGTCGAAGCGCTTGGGGTCTTGGCCATGTGCATAGAACAGCGACCGGTCGTACAGGCTCACGGCGCGGCTGGTGATGACCAGCGTGATGTTGTCGGCGATCAACACCGCCGTCGGGCCGGAGTACCACAACTCGTCGAACGACTCGCTGCGGAACTTGCCGTCGGACAGCAGGTGCACGCGGCCGGTCACCTCGACCGGCGTGAAGCGCCCGGGATCCATCACCCCGCCGACGCGCACGGTGATCGTCGCGCCGACGCCGGCGTCGAACGCTGCCTTTGCCGCTGCCGGGTCTACGATCGGGATGAGCGCGCGGCCTGAATAGCCGGTCGCGATCAGTTGGCGCAGGATGGCGTTGCTGTCACCCGATGCGCCGCTGCTGGTGGCGTCGGCTGCATCCACCAGGATTGTCGTGCCGCCGCGCGGCAGTTGTTCATGCGCGATGCGCACTGCCTCGTCCAGCGGCGTCAACGGCACAAACATCTTCTCGTGTTCGCGCCAGAACAAGTCGGCAATACGCAGCGCTTCGCGCTCGGCCAACGCCGGGTCGTCGTCGGTCACGACGAAGCTATAGGTCGCCAGGTCGGGCACGTCGGTGAATGGGTTGCCCCAAAACAGGCCGGCCGAGAGCGCGCCGTTGGCTTCCAGCGCCTTGGCAGCATTCACGGCATGGCGGATGGCGCCGGTCTCGGTGATCAGCTCGTCGCCGCGGACGAGAGCGGGGATGAACACCTTCGCCGTCACCGGCTTCGCGCCGTTGAGCACGCGCAGCAGCAAACGAGCGGCGCGCTGGCCGGTCTCGTAGAAGTCCACGTGCGGGTAGGTGTGAAAGCAGCAGATCGCGTCGGCGTTGTGCAAAATGCGGTCGGTCAGGATGCCGTGCAAATCGAACGACGCGACGATCGGCGTGCGCAGTCCGAGCAGCCGGCGCGCTTCTTGAAGCAGATCGCCTTCCGGGTCGTCCTCGTTCTCGGCGGCCATCGCGCCGTGCAGGGCGAAATAGGCGGCGTGGATAGGGGTGGGGGCGTTGGTGTTGGGAGTGTCGCTAGTTTCGGTAGTGTCAGTGGTGTCGGTGGTGTCAATAGTGTCGGTGGTGTCGCGGATGGCGGCGAGGATGTCGTTGCGCAGCCGGGTCCAGTCGGCAGCCGCAAGCGTGCCGCCGCTGGTGATCGCACGCGCGCTGATGGCCGGCACGACCTCGATCTCGGGGTGCTGGTCGAAGACGCTGAGCGCGCCGCCGACCTCGTTGCGCACGGTGCGGTGGTGGGCGATCAGCGCCTCGCCGCGATGAATGACGAAGTCGTCGTAGCGGCTGAGCGCAGGGTTGAACGTGCTGACTTCCTGCTTGCACTCGACGATGAGGATTCTGATCATGGCGGCTATAGACTCACCACTCCCGACTCCCCACTTCCCATTTCAGTCAGGAGTGGGCAGTAGGCAGTAGGGAGTCGGGAGTGGGATCGAGGGCGGTGTGACTTCACGGCCACTGCGCGCCCTGGGCTTCGACGTAGAGCGCGTAGAGCGACTGGCTGCCGGCCATGAACAGGCGGTTCTTGCTTCGCCCGCCGAAGCACAGGTTGCCGCACGGCTCGGGTAGGTGGATCTGGCCGATCAGGTCACCATCGGGCGTGAGCACCAGCACGCCGTTGTTCTTCGGGCTGCCCCAGCCGCTGCTGGCCCATAGGTTGCCGTCGCGGTCACAGCGGATGCCGTCGGCGAAACCGGGCTTCATGTTGATGAACTCTTTGCCGCCGCGCAGCTTCGTGCCGTTGCCCACCACATCGAAGACGCGGATGTGCGACGGCGCATTCTCGTCGTGCGTCACGCCGGTGTCCACGATATACATGCGCTTCTCGTCCGGCGAGAAGCACAGCCCGTTCGGCTTGTGGAAGTCGTCGGCGACGACGGTCGCCTTGCCGGTGACCGGGTCGAGCCGGTAGACGTTGGTCGGCAGCTCGAAGTCGGCCTTGTAGCCCTCGTAGTTGAGCAGGATGCCGTAGCCGGGGTCGGTGAACCAAATCGCGCCGTCGGATGCGACGACTACGTCGTTGGGCGCGTTCAGGCGTTTGCCCTGGTAGCTATCAATCAGCACGGTGATACTGCCGTCGTATTCGGTGCGGGTGACGCGGCGCGTGCCGTGCTCGCAGGTGATCAAGCGGCCCTGCCGGTCGCGCGTGTTGCCGTTGGCGTAGTGCGATGGCTGGCGGAAGGTCGTCACCTGGCCGGTGACCTCGTCCCAGCGCAAGATGCGGTTGTTGGGGATGTCGCTGAACAGCAGGCAACGCGCGTCGCCGAACCAGACCGGCCCTTCTGCCCAGCGCGCGCCGGTCCACAGCCGCTCGACGGCCGTGTTGCCCATGAGATATTTCTTGAAGCGCTTGTCGTGCACCTCGATGCACGGGTCGGGGTAGTGCGACAGGCCGCGCTCCCAGCGCGGATGAAGCGGGTCAGTCCATTCGTCCATGCGATGCTCTCCGTGGTGTCATAGTTGCGCATGGAGTGTAGAGGCAAATGCGGTTTCGCGCACGGTGACGCTCGGCGGAGCGGGGGCTTATTCGCTCAATACTGCCGGCATAGCACAATCAATTGTTCGCGATGGCGTTCGATGAGTTCTAGCATCACTTCGGCCTTTCTATCCTCCGGTAGTGCGTTCAGTTGATCGAGCCTCACACATGGCCAGCGCCCGCCGGATCGCCTCGACCTCTTCTCGCCATAGCGCGCTCTGGGCGTCGCTGGGCATGCGCCAATCGCCGCGCGGCGAGAGCGCCACCGAGCCGACCTTGGGGCCGTCCGGCATAGCGTTGCGTTTGAACTGCTGCGAGAAGAACCGGTTGTAGAACACGCCCAGCCACTTAAGGATCTCCTCGTCTGTGTAAGGGCGAGCGATTCGCTCATCGTCGCTCTCCCCCTCGCCGTTGAAGGCGTGGTGTGCGAGGTAGAAGATCTTGCGCGGCGCGTAGCCGTAGCGCACGTGATAGAACAGGAAGAAGTCGTGCAGCAGGTAAGGGCCGATGGACGCCTCGGTCTCCTGCTGCAGCTTGCCGTCCTTTAGCGGCAGCAGTTCGGGCGTGATGGGCGAGGCGCTGATGTCGCGCAGCACGCGCGAAGTTTCGCCGCTGAACTCTTCGTCGGCGCACCAGTCAATCAGGTAGCGCACCAGCGTCTTGGGCACGCCGGCGTTGACGTGATACATGCTCATGTGGTCGCCGTTGAAAGTCGCCCAGCCCAGCGCCAGCTCGCTCAGGTCGCCGGTGCCGACGACGAAACCGCCGATCTGATTGGCCACGTCCATCAGGATCTGCGTGCGTTCGCGCGCCTGGGCATTCTCGTAGGTCACGTCGTGTTGGTTCGGGTCGTGGCCGATGTCCGCGAAGTGCTGGCGGACGGCGGCGTGAATCGGGATTTCGCGCGCCGTGACGCCCAGTGCCTGCATCAGTGCCCAGGCGTTGCCGCGCGTGCGTTCGGTGGTGCCGAAGCCGGGCATGGTGATGGCGACAATGCCTTCGCGCGGCAGGCCGAGCTTGTCGAACGCGCGCGCCGTCACCAGTAGCGCCAGCGTCGAATCTAGCCCGCCGGAGATGCCGAGAGTCACCTTGCGCGCGCCGGTGTGCATCAGCCGCTTGGCCAGGCCGGTGCTCTGAATGGCGAAGATCTCGCGGCAGTGCTTGGCGCGCGCGGCCCGGTCGCTGGGCACGAACGGCGTTTGCGAAAGCGGCCGGCGCAGCGCGCGCCCCAGAATGTCCGTTTGTGCGTCGCCCAGGCGAAACGGGATCGTGCGGAAGGTGTGAGACCCGCCCGCGGCGAAGTACGTGGTGTTGAGCCAGCGGTCGTGGCGCAGGCGTTGTAGATCAACGTCGGCGATGGCGATATACGTGTCGAAGTGGAAGCGCTCGGTCTCGGCCAGCAGGTTGCCGTTCTCGCACACCAGCGCGTGCCCGCTATACACCACGTCGGTGGTGGATTCGCCCGGCCCTGAGCCGGCATAGAGGTAGGCTGCGATGCAGCGCGCCGATTGCTGCCGGACGAGGTCGCGCCGGTAGTCCACCTTGCCGAGCTGTTCGGTGCTGGCCGACGGATTGAGGAGCACCGTCGCGCCGGCGCGGGCCATTGCCCCGCTCGGCGGCTCGACGGCCCACAGATCTTCGCAGATCTCGATGCCGATCACGCAGTCCGGCATGTCCTCGGCGGCGAACAGCAGGTCGGTTCCGAAGGGAAACGGCTGGCCATCGAGCGTGATGTGCTGCGTCGTGGCGAAGCGCGCTGGGCTGAACCAGCGTTGCTCGTAGAACTCGCTGTAGTTCGGCAGGTACGTCTTGGGGACGACGCCGAGCACGCGCCCGCTGCTCACGAACGCTGCGCAGTTGAAAATGCGCCCGTCCACCGGCACGGGCAGGCTCACCACGGCGGCGATGCCGAGCCGGCCGGCGGCCTCGGCGATTTGTCGCAATCCGGCCTGCGCTGCCTCCAGCAAGCCGGCCTGCCGGAACAGGTCGCCGCAGGTGTAGCCGGTGATGCCCAGCTCGGGGCAGACGGCCAGCATGCAACCCTGCGCGCGCGCCGATTCCAGCGCGGCGATGGTCGCGCCTACGTTGAACGCCACGTCGGCGACGCGCAGCGCCGGCGAGATCGCGGCGACGCGCAGCAGGCCGAGCGAAGCAGGCGAGAACAAGTTCGATGTTTCGGTCATGGGCGATGAACGGTCGCGCCGATGAGGGACGTCATGTCTTGCGTCTTACGTCTTGCGTGCCGCGTCTGGCGTCCTACGTCTTGCGTTTTTACGCATCGCATCCCTCATGCAGCAGTATAAGCCACTCTCCCACTCCCGACTCCCCACTCCCTAATCTCCAATCTCTAAATCTCTCACCTGATCCTCAATACGCCCCCAGCTCATCCAGCCGGTCGTCGCTAATGCCGAAGTGATGCGCGATCTCATGGCGCACGGTGCGCCGGACTTCCTCGCGCAGCTCCTCTAGCGAGTTGCAATCCATCTCATGCGCCCGCTGGTAGATGGTGATCAGGTCGGGCGTGACCAGGTCGTAATGCGTCGTCCGCTCGGTCAGGGGGATGCCGCGATACAGCCCATAGAGGTCGAGCGGGTCTTCGACGCCGGCGTACTCCAGATCATCTTCCGACGGATAGGCCTTCACCTCGATTTCGAGGTTGGAGATGCGGCTGCGAATGGCCTCCGGCAGCTCGTCCACGGCCTCCCAGACGAGTCGTTCGAATCGTTCACGGCTGATCTTCAGCATATCCGTCCTCTTGCGGTGGCTGTATTCCTTCTTGCTCAGCTGAAAGACTTGGTCTCATTCACAGTCGCCCAATTGTCATTCCCGCGTAAGCGGGAATCCAGTCCTGTCGCACTCTCTAGATGCCCGCTTGTGCGGGCATGACGACTGTCGGATCGGGACCATGAAGGACAGGTTTGGGAGCCCACATTATTAATTAGGTTTGCAACTGAGCCATTCCTTTTACTCAAGCATACTCGCGCGTTGCGCATCTGTGAATAGAATCCAGCTCACGAGGTGGATGAACATGATGTTGAAAGATCGGGTGGCCATCGTCACCGGCGCCAGCCGAGAGATCGGCGCAGCGATGGCGTTGGCGCTGGCCCGCGAGGGCGCGGCGGTAGTGGTGAGCTACTTCGGCGAGCCGGATCGCGCCGAGGCGACGGCGAACCGCATCCGTGCCGCCGGCGGGCGGGCGATCACCTGCCGCGCCGACGGCAGCAAGGTGGCCGACAACTTCGCCCTGGTTGCGGCAGCCGTCGAGGCGTTCGGCCGGCTGGACATCTTTGTCGCCAACGCCGGCATCACCAAGTTCGGCCGCTTCATAGACTACAGCGAGGCGTCATTCGACATGGTGGCCGATTTGAACTTCAAAGGCAGCTTCTTTGGCGCGCAGGCCGCTGCCCAGCAGATGCTCAAGCAGCCGCGCGACGACTACGGCGGGCGCATCGTCTTCAGCTCGTCCGTAGTCGGCAGCACCGCCGTGCCCGGCCTGGCCGCCTATGGCGCGACCAAAGCCGCGATCAACTACCTGGCCATGGCGCTGGCTGCCGAGCTCAGCCCGCACGGCATCACGGTTAATGCCATCGGCATCGGCGCGACGACCAACGAGCGCAACCTGCGCGACGACCCGAACTACGCCGAGAATTGGGGGCGCGTGTTGCCCATCGGTCGCGCCCTCACGCCGGAGGACTCGGCGGCGGCGCTGCTCTACCTGGTCTCGCCGGCAGCGTCTGCGGTGACGGGCATCACCTTGCCGGTGGACGGCGGGCACACGCTGCAATCGCCGGCCCCGCGCATGGACTTCGCCATGCAGCAGGCATGAGTGCCCGTTGCGTCCAGCAGGCCTCGCATGATCCTCGTCCTCGACCTCGGCAGCTCGTCCACGCGCGCGTCGCTCTACGACGAGCAGGCGCAGGCCGTGCCCGACGCCTGGGCGCGCGTGCCGGTGGAATTCGTCGTCGGCGAAGATGGCCGGTGCGAGGACGACCCGCGCACGGCGTTCGAGCGCGTCGTTGCCGTGCTCGACGCGCTGCACGCCAAAATCCCGGATTCGGCGCCGCCGATCACCAACATCGGCATCAGCGCCTACGCGTCTTCGCTCGTCTGCCTAGATGATCGCGGCGCGCCGCTCACGCCGGTATACACCTATGCCGACACGCGCTGCGCCGAGGACGCGCGCCGGCTGCGTGCGCAACATGACGAGCTGGAAGCGCTGCAGCGCACCGGCTGTCGCATCCGCGCCAATTACTTGCCGGCCAAGATCGCCTGGGTCGCACGGACGCAGCCCGACGTCTTTCGCGCGACGCGCTGGTTCGCTTCGCTCAGCGATTTCGTGTGCCTGCGGTTGTTCGGTCGCATGCAGGCCGGCGTCTCGGTTGCTTCGTGGACGGGATTGTTGAATCGCCGGACGTCGGACTGGGACGAAACCTGGCTCGACGCGCTGGGCATTGCGCGCGCGGAGCTCTCGCCGATCGCGCGCGACACCGACCGGCTGGAAGGGTTGCGGCCGGAGTGGGCGGCCCGCTGGCCGAAGTTCGCCGCAGCGCGCTGCCATCCGCCGATCGGCGACGGCGCGGCTGCCAACGTCGGCAGCGAGTGCGTGGATCCGTCGCGCATCGCCGTGACGATCGGCTCGACGGCGGCGGTGCGTGTGGTGCGGCATCGCGCATCGGGCGAGCCGTATCACCTGCCGCCGTCGCTGTGGGCCTATCGCGTGGATCATGCGCACGAGCTGATCGGCGGTGCGACGACGGAGGGCGGCAACGTCTTCGCCTGGGCGCGGCGTGTGCTCCGGCTGCCGGACGAGGACGAACTCGAAGCGCGCGTCGCGGCGATGCCGCCCGATGCGCATGGGCTGACGGCGCTGCCCACCTTGGCTGGCGAGCGCAGCCCAGGCTACGCCGAGGACATCCGCGGGACGTTGCACGGCCTCTCGCTGGATACCGACCCGATTGAAATCACCCGAGCGCTGATGGAGGGCATCGCCTATCGGTTGGCGCACATCTGTGATGCGCTGCGCGCGTCGGGCGCGGCGAGCGCAGATGCGGTGCTGGTCGGCAGCGGTGGCGCGTTGCAGGCGTCGCCGGCCTGGCGCCAGATCATCGCCGACGTCACCGGCCTGCCGTTGCATGTGGCGTCTGAGCCGGAGGCGACGAGTAAAGGGGTTGCTGTGTTGGTGAGTTGCCAGGTTGCTGGGTCAGACAAGTGGCGTCATCACACCTTGCTGCCCGGCAACTTAGCGACCCATCAACCGATCCACTCGCACTACGCGATTTACCGCGCCGCGATGGCGCGACAAGAGGAGCTCTATGCAAAGCTGGTTCGATCTGACGGGTAAAACCGCCCTGGTGACGGGCGGTGGCGGTGTGCTGGGCAGCGCGATGGCACAGGCCCTGGCCGATCACGGCGCGCGCGTGGTCTTGCTGGGCCGCACGCGCGAGAAGGTGGAGCGCGCCGCGCAGCGGATTCAAGCGCGCGGCGGCCTGGCGAGCTGGGCGCAAGGCGATGTGACCGATCCCGATTCGTTCGGCCGGGCGCTCGAAAGCGTCGGCGACGTGCACATCTTGATCAACGCCGCAGGGACGATCCTGCCCGAAGCCATGACCTCGCCCGACCGGTCGCTGTTCGACCTGTCGCTGGAGGCAATGCGCAAGGTGATGGACGTGAACTGGATGGGCACGGTCATCCCGTCGCTGCTCGTCGCGCGGCAGTTCGTCGCGCGCGGCGGCGGCGTGATCATCAACGTTGCCTCGATGTCGTCGTTCCGGCCGGTCACGCGCAACGTGGCGTATTCGGCGTCGAAGGCGGCGCTGCTGAATTTCACGCAGTGGCTGGCCGTGCACATGGCGCAGCACTATTCGCCCAACATCCGGGTGAACGCTATCGCACCCGGCTTCTTCCTTACCGAGATCAACCGCGCCTTGCTCGTCGAGCCGGATAGCGGCCGGCTCACCGCGCGCGGCCAAGCCATCATCGCCCATACGCCGATGGGCCGTTTCGGCGAGCCGGAGGAGCTCGGCGGCGCGACGGTCTTCCTCGCTTCCGATGCCGCGCGCTTCATCACCGGCGCCGTCATCCCGGTGGACGGCGGCCACTTGGCATTCAGCGGAGTGTGAGATTTCCGGGTAGGCAAAGGCACCGCCTTTGCCTACCCGAATGCCTTTGCCCTACCCGAACAATCCCTTTGACCGCCCGATCACCGAATCAGCCCGCCGATCTGCACGAAGAGCGGCGCGAAGACCAGCGACACCACGCTCATCAGCTTGATCAGGATGTTGAGCGAGGGGCCGGAGGTGTCCTTGAAAGGATCGCCGACCGTATCGCCCACGACGGCTGCTTTGTGGTTGTCGGAGCCTTTGCCGCCCAGCTCGCCCGTCTCGATGAACTTCTTGGCGTTGTCCCATGCGCCGCCGGAGTTGGCCATCATGATGGCGAGCACGAATCCCGACGCCGTCGCGCCGACGAGCAAGCCGGCCAGCGCCGCCGTGCCGAGCAGGATGCCGACGGCCAGCGGCGCGACGACCGCAAGCACGCCCGGCAGCACCATCTCGCGCAGCGCGGAGCGCGTGCTGATGGCCACACATTGGGCGTAGTCTGCCCGCGCGCCGGGCGCGCCTTCCTTCAAGCCGGGAATCTCGCGGAACTGCCGGCGCACCTCTTCGACGATCTGCATCGCGGCGCGGCCTACGGCTGTCATGGTGATGGCGCTGAACAGGAACGGCAGCATTGCGCCGAACAGCAGCGCACCCAGCAGCCGGGGGTCGAGCAGGGTCAATTGCGCTGCTTGTAGGCCGCTGGTCTGCGCATAGGCCGCGATCAGGCCAAGCGCCGTGAGCACGGCCGAGCCAATGGCAAAGCCCTTGCCGGTAGCTGCAGTGGTGTTGCCCAACGAATCCAGCGCGTCGGTGCGCGCGCGCACTTCTTTGGGCAGATGTGCCATCTCGGCGATGCCGCCGGCGTTGTCGGCCACCGGCCCGTAGGCGTCCGTCGCCAACGTGATGCCGAGCGTGCTCAGCATGCCGACCGCGGCTAACGAGACGGCGTATAGCCCGCCGTCCGGGCCGCCGATCCTGCCGCCTACCGCGTTGTTGAAGCCGAGCAGATACGCACCGATCACCGCAACGACGACGATGGCGACCGGCGCCAGCGTCGAGCGCATGCCGACGGCCAAGCCCTCGATGATGAGCGTGGCGACGCCGGTGCGCGAGGCGTGCGCGATGCCCTGCGTCGGCTTCTCGGTGTAGCTGGTGTAGAACTCGGTGAAGTACGCGATCAGCAGCCCGGCAGCCAGGCCGAGCAAAATGGCGAAGAAGATCGGCCAACCGATCGTGCCGTCCAAAAGGATGAGCAGGGCGATGCCGGGCACCACTAAGCCGGACGCCGTCCAGACCGCTGTGCGCAGCGTGCGTAGCAAGTCTTCCTGAGACGCGTTCTCGCGCGTGCGCACCAGGAATGAGCCGATCAGCGCGGCCACGATGCCCACTGCAGCGATGGCGAACGGCAACAAAACCGTCGCCGGGCTAAGTTCGTTGCGCGCCGATCCCACAATGGCAACTGCCGAGGCCGCCACGATCGAGCCGACGTACGACTCGTATAGGTCGGCGCCCATGCCGGCCACGTCGCCCACGTTGTCGCCTACGTTGTCCGCGATCACCGCCGGGTTGCGCGGGTCGTCTTCGGGGATGCCGGCCTCGACCTTGCCGACCAAGTCGGCGCCGACATCGGCCGCTTTAGTGTAGATGCCGCCGCCGACGCGGGCGAACAATGCGATGGACGACGCGCCGAACGAGAAGCCGGTGATCGCGTCAATCGCCAACTGGTTCATGCCGAACAGGAAGAACAGCGTGGACAACCCCAGCAGGCCGAGGCTCACCACACTCATGCCCATCACGCTGCCGCTGCGGAAAGCGACCCGCAGCCCGGCGTCCAGCGACTTCATGGCCGCGGCCGTGGTGCGCGCATTGGCGCGCGTGGCAATGCTCATGCCGATGAAGCCGGTCAGCGCCGACGTGAACGCGCCGATCAGAAAGCACACCGCCGTCTGCCAGCGGATGAACACCGCGATGGCAACGGCCACCACAGCGGCGAAGACCACCAGCACGCGATACTGTTGCGACAGAAAGGCTTGTGCACCTTCGCGGATCGCCTGGCTGATCCGTTGCATCGTCTCGTTGCCGGGGTCACTGCTCAGGATCGCCCGGGCGGTGACGGCAACGTAGGCCAGGCCGATCAAGCTGATGACGATCGGGAGCAGAATCGGAATCGGAGATGGGGACAGAGACATCGTGTGAGAAGACTCCTTGCCTAGGTTGACGTTGACTGTCGTGATGACGCGATTCTACTCGTTGACGTAGAATTCCCTACAATCACTGC
This sequence comes from Candidatus Roseilinea sp., assembly GCA_025055235.1. Classification (GTDB taxonomy): domain Bacteria; phylum Chloroflexota; class Anaerolineae; order J036; family Brachytrichaceae; genus JAAFGM01. The sequence continues at coordinate 11,300 of JANWYN010000111.1, forward strand.
GCGCAAGCGAGTCGAATTATGAGCGCATCCGACAAAGACTACTACGAGATCATGCAAGTGGATGAGATGGCGGAGAGCGCCGTCATCGCTGCGGCCTACAAGGCGCTCGCCGCCAAATACCACCCCGACCGCAATGCGTCCGCCGACGCCACGCGTCGCATGCAAGCGTTGAACGAGGCCTACGAGGTGTTGTCGGATCCGCACAAGCGCGCCGATTACGACCGGCAGCGCCTGCCCAAGCGCAACGGCCAGGCGAACGGCTATCCCCAGCCGGCGATGTCCGCGCAGGCCAGCCTCACCGATGCGCGCCTGCGGGAGCGCTTCGAACGCATGGCCCAGCGCATCCGCGAGGTGCAAGAGAAATCGCTCCAGCAAATCCAGGCGCTGCAGGAGCGCTCGGCCCAGCAGATTCGCGACATCCAGGACCGCGCGGCCCAGCAGGTGAAGGAAGTTCAAGACAGGACGGCGCAGCAAATCCGCGAGATCCAGCAGCGCACAGCGGAGCAGATCCGCAGCATTCAGGAGGGCTTGTAGGTGTCGTCTTGCGTCGTGCGTTGATGCGTCATGCGCCAAATTGATCGCGCGCGATTGCGTGCCTGCCTTGACGCGGAAGAACGCCGTTTTGCCGAAACGCATCCCCGCTCGCGCGAGTTGTTCCAGCGCGCCCAGGCGCACCTGCTCGGCGGCGTGCCGATGAACTGGATGGTGCGCTGGGCCGGCCGCTTCCCCATCTTCGTCGCCGAAGGGCGAGGCGCACACTTCACCGACGTGGATGGGCACGATTATCTCGACCTTTGCCTGGGCGACACCGGCGCGATGACCGGCCACGCGCCCGAAGCGACTGTGCGTGCGATCGCCGACCGCGCGGCACGGGGCAGCACCTTCATGCTGCCGACCGAAGATGCGCTGTGGGTGTCCGAGGAGCTGGCGCGGCGCTTCGGCTTGCCTTATTGGCAGTTCGCGCTCACGGCCACCGACGCCAACCGCTTCGCCATCCGCCTGGCGCGGGCGATCACCGGCCGCCGGTTGATCTGCGTGTTCAACTGGTGCTATCACGGCACGGTGGATGAAACCTTCATCACGCTGAACGGTGGCCTGCCTGGGCCGCGCCCGGGCAATCGCGGCATGCCGGTCAACCCGACGCTCACCACGCGCGTAGTCGAGTTCAACGACGTGGCTGCGCTGGAGGCGGCGCTGGCGCCCGGCGACGTGGCCTGCGTGCTGGCCGAACCGGCGATGACCAACATCGGCATCGTGCATCCGCAGCCCGGCTTTCACGAAGCGCTGCGCGAGATCACCCGCCGCACCGGCACGCTGCTCATCATTGATGAGACGCACACGATCTGCTGTGGGGTTGGGGGCTATACGCGCGCGCATGGGTTGCAGCCGGACATGCTCACGATCGGCAAGCCGATCGCCGGCGGCCTGCCGGCGGCGGCTTATGGCGTGAGCGAGGATGTCGCCGCGCGCATTCGCGCCACGCAGGCGCCCGAGTACGAGGACACCAGCGGCATCGGCGGCACGCTGGCCGGCAACGCGCTCTCCTTGGCGGCGATGCGCGCTACCCTCGCCGAGGTCTTGACCGAGGCCGCGTTCGCGCGCACCATCCCGCTGGCGGAGCGTTGGGCCGCCGGCGTGAGTGCCGTCATCGAGGAATTCGAGCTGCCGTGGCACGTGACGCAGCTGGGCTGCCGCGCTGAGTATTGGTTCTGCGCGCGTCCACCGCGCAATGGCGGCGAAGCAGCAGCAGCCATAGATGGCGAGCTGGATCGCTACATGCACCTGGCCGCGCTCAACCGAGGAATCTTGCTCACGCCGTTCCACAACATGGCGTTGATCGCGCCCGATGTCACCGAAGCCGATGTGGACATGCACACTCAGGTCTTCCGCGAGAGCGCTCGGGCGTTGTTCGAATAAAAAGGCGGCCACGCGTGGGGCCGCCTACGCCTAGCTTGAGGGTTGGATCTGCTATTTCTCCGGCTGCAGCAGGCCATAGTCGCCGTCCCTGCGACGATAGACCACTTTGACCCGGCTGTCGTCGGCGTGCACGAATACGAAGAAGTCGTGGCCCAATAACTCCATTTGCTCGATGGCTTCTTCCACGCTCATCGGCACGATCTGGAAGGTCTTGACGCGCACCAGCTTGGGCAGGGGTGCCGCCGGTGGGGCTTCCTCTTCCTCGATCGGCAAGGCCTCGGCCATGAGCAACTCTTCGTCCTCGGTCGCGAGGGCAGCTGCGCCGCTGCGCTTGCGGTCTATGCGGCGGCCTTTATAGCGCGCGATGCGGTGGTACATCTTCTCCAGTGCAAAGTCGAATGCCTTGAAGGGGTCGGGGTCATGTTCTTCGACGCGCAGCAGCGTGCCGCGCCGCCGCACGGTCAATTCGACGGACTTGGGCACGTCGCTCTTTGTGCTTTGCCTCGTAAACTCCACGCGTACGTCCTCCACGCCGGGCAGATACCGCTGTAGCCGCTCGGTTTTGCTCCGGACGTATTTATCGAGGCGTTGGCTGACGTTCATGTTGTGGCCTTGAACTGAAACTTGCATTGCGCTTCCTCCACTGTTCGATTCGTCGAGTCCGACGAACGTGCCTGACTTGCAGGTTCATGCACGGGCGAGCGTGAGTGCGCTCACGCTTCGTGCGCCGGCCCGCAGCAGGACGTTCGCACATTCCATCAACGTCGCGCCGGTGGTGAAAACGTCGTCCACCAGCATGATCGCTCTGCCTGCGACAAGCGCGGGCAGAGCGGCAAATGCGTCGCGCACGTTCTCCTTGCGCGCCGTTGCGTCCAGGTGCGCTTGTTGCTGGGTCGGCCGGATGCGTCGCAGGGCGCTTGCAGCGACTGGAATTCCTACTGCTGCGCTCACATGGCGCGCCAGCATCGCGCTCTGGTTAAAGCCACGCTCGCGCAGTCGGGCGGCGTGCAACGGCACGGGGACGATCACGTCGGCCGAGAGGCCGCCGGCCCGCCAAATGGTGCTCATGGGGGCGGCAAACGCTTCGGCCAGTTGGGGCTGGCTTTCGTATTTGAAGCGGTGGATGCCCTCGCGCAGCGGCGGCGCGAATGTTGCCGCCGAGATCACCACCAGCGATTCGCCCGATGGCAGGGCGAGCGCGACTTGGCTTTCGCGCGTGCTCAGCCAGTGCGTCCGGGCATTGCACGCGCAGCACCACCAGCCCTCACCGTATCTATCGCATCCGCCGCAACGTGGGGGATACAACAAGTCGAGCAGAAACGCGAATGCGCGCCGGGTGTGCGCAATCGCCACGGCTGGGGCGCTCATGCGCGACATATGCCCATAGTAAACACGACTCGCCTAAGAAGCAAATAGGAATACGGCGTGCCGGCCAATCAGCGGGTGACCAGCCGGCTCAGGAAATCGGTGATGGCCGGCCCGAGCAGCACGACGATCACGACGAGCACGATCGAGAACAAAATCAAGATCAGGGCGAAATCTATCAAGCTGCCGCGCCCGCCCTCTCCGCTGGGGGGTCTCATAGCGATTCGATACCTCGCGCGCGGATTATAGACGGGTGCACCGCGCATAGAGGCAAACCGTCGCAGGGGGTAGGGGCACGGACGCCGTTCCGTGCCCGAGTGCGCTGCCAGCTTATAGACCTCGCCTATACTGGAAGCGCGTTGGAAGTCCGGGACGAATCACCCAGCTTAGGCTGAGCCTGTCGAAGCCCAGTCGAAGCCCAGTCGAAGCCCGGTCGAAGCCCGCGCCGACTTCTGGAGTGCACCCTATACCGGCTGCGTATGTCGCGTGCAGAATCCCTCTACCGTTTGCAATTGCTCGATCTCGAACTCGATCGCGCCCACAAGCGCCTGCGCGAAATCGAAGCGTCGCTCGCCGGCAGCCCTGCGTTAGAGCACACGCGCGCAGAGGCGGCCAAAGCCGAAAAGGCGCTGCGACTCGCCTCGGCTGAACTCAAGTCGCTCGAGCTGGATGCCCAGAGCCTCGACGACAAGATCGCCAGCGAGGAGCAACGGCTGTACTCCGGCGTGATCCGCAACCCCAAGGAGATGCTCGACGTGCAGCAAGAACTCGACGCGTTGAAGCGGCGGCGCGTCGCGTTGGATGACCAGCTCCTGGCGGCGATGGAGCGGGTGGAGCAGCTCCGCGCCGACGAGCTGCGCTGCCGGCAGGCGCTCGCTCAAGCCGAGCGAAACTTTGCCGACGACAGCGTGCACCTGCGCGCCGAGCGCGACAAGCTCCAGGCCACGGTCGAGGGCGACTTAGAGCAACGCGAGGCGCTGTGCCGCGGCATCCCTGCCAAGGACCTCGACCTGTATTTAGCCATCCGCGCCAAGAAGCCCAACGGCGTAGCCGTCGCGCTCATCAAGGCCGGCGCGTGCAGCCAGTGCGGCGAAGTCGCCTCGTCTCAGCTCGTTCAGCAAGCCCACACCGGTGCTGCACTGGCGATTTGTTCCAATTGTGGGCGGATTTTGTATGCGCAATGAATGTTGCCATTCGTTGGCTTTGGTATTAAACTATCGCAACAAACTGCGTTGAGCCGGTCTGAAGCGAGGAGGGAGACCTATGGCGTGATGATCCATCTGTGAGATTCCTTCATGCTTTCTTAGTTCGTCTTGAGTGTGACCCAGACCTAGAGAATATGACTTCGATGCAAGCTGGGTTCGGACCACAGTGCAATGCACAACACACACTTAGCTAAGGAGACAAGATGCGCAAGTTACTTTTCGCACTCGTCAGCTTCGGGTTGGCGGCTTCGCTCGCAGCGCCGGCCCAGGCGGTCACCGGCCCACAGCCGAAAGACGTGTCCGGATTGCTCATTCCCGAGGGGCTCGTCACCGAAGCAGGGGGATCTGCTCCCAGCCGCGTCATTGATCCCAACCTGAAACAAGTCAAGGGCACGGTCAACGTCGTCGTTCAGCTCAAGAGCGCGCCGTTGGCGGTTCAGAACGGCGCCGGCTTCAGGCAGTTGTCGCGCATAGGCGCGGCGCGCGTGACGCCAGCCGATCAGCGCGCCCACCTGGCCGTGCTCGCGGCCGAGCAAAACGCCTTCGTCAGTCAGGCGGCTGCGCTCGGCGCTCGGGAGATCGCGCGTTTCTCGCGCTCGCTCAACGCCGTGGCGATGAAGGTGGACGCCTCGAAGATCGAGCAGCTCGCCAACTTGCCCGGCGTGGTCAGCGTCCGGCCGATCATCAACTACCAGCTCGATCTGCGTGAGACCGTTCCCTACATCGGCGCGAAGGCGGTGCAGGACGCCGGCTTCGACGGTTCGGGCGTGGTCGTCGCCGTGCTCGACTCCGGCATTGACTACACGCATGCCAAGCTGGGTGGCCCAGGCACCTTGGCGGCTTACGAAGCCGCCTATGGCACAAGCACCAGCGATCCCCGCAACACCAGGCGCGACGGCCTGTTCCCCACGGCCAAGGTGATCGAGGGTTACGACTTCGTCGGCGAAGTGTGGCCGCGCGGCCCGAACGGCTTCGGCGATGAAGACTTGGCGCCCGACCCCGACCCGATTGACTTCGAGGGACACGGCACGCACGTGGCCGACATCATCGCCGGCAACGACATGGCGCGCGTGCGCGTCGTGCATGCCTCGCCGGATGCGCCGGCAGTAGACATCCTGGTGAACGGCGCGCCCGCCATCACCAACCTCGCCTTCGGCAAGATCAGCGGCTACGCCAGCCTGGCGCCCGGAACCTACAACATCAAGGTCGTGCCGGCGGGCGCGACGACGCCGGTCGTGTTCGACGCGGATGTGCCGCTGGCCGAGGGCGTTGATCTGACGGTCGTGGCGAAGGGCTTGCTGGGCGACGGCAGCTTCGGCGTGCTGCCGCTCACGGACAACAACACGCCAACCGCCGACAAGGCGCGCATTCGCTTCGTGCACGCCTCGCCCAACGCGCCGGCGGTGGATATCGCTGTCGCCGGTGGCCCGGTGCTGTTTGGCGACATCGAGTTCGGTGAAGTCGGCGATTACATTGAAGTGCCCGGCGGCACCTATAACCTCGAAGTGCGCCTGGCCGGCACAAGCACCGTCGTGCTCTCCTTGCCCGGCATCAAGGTCGCCAACGGCAAGACCTACACGGCATATGCCGTCGGCCTGGTGGGCGGCACGCCGCCGCTGGGCGCAATCTTGAGCGTGGACGATCCCTCGCCCACCGGCAAGGGCGTCGCCCCCGGCGCCAAGCTGCTGGCCGTGAAGGTGTGCAGCGCCGTGTCCAGCGCATGCAATGGCCTAGCGTTGCTCCAAGGCGTCGAGTTCGCCCTCGACCCGAACCGCGACGGCGACCTGTCGGATGCTGTGGACGTGATGAACCTGTCGCTCGGCGCACCCTATGGCCAGAAGGAAGACGATCTGAGCTTCGCGCTCGGCAACGCCGTGCACCTCGGCGTGGTCGTAGTCGCCTCGGCCGGCAACAGCGCGGATCGGCCTTACATCGTCGGCTCACCATCGTCGCAGCCTGAGGTCATCAGCGTGGCGCAGACGGCCGTGCCCAGCGCCAAGACCTTCCCGCTGGTGATCAACTCGCCGGCCAGCATCGCCGGCATCGTCCGCAACACCAACACGGTGGAGTGGGCGCCCATCGGCGACGGCTTCACCGGCGACGTGGTTTACGTCGGTCGCGGCTGCCCGGCCGGCTCGATCACCGGCGCCAACCCGGCTGATCCGTATCTGGCTAACCCGGCCGGCAAAGTAGCGCTCATCTTGCGCGGCGCCTGCGCCGTCAGCCTAAAGGTGGATCGTGCCACCAAGGCGGGCGCTATTGCCGTGCTGATCCAGAACAACGTCCCAGGCGACCCGCCGAGCTTCTCGTTCGGCGGTGGCGACCTGCCGATGGTGCCGACGCTCATCATTACCCTGCAGGATGGCAATACCATTCGCGCTGCGCTCGCGGCCGGCAATGTCGTGAACGTGTCGGTGTCGGATGCCGTGTTCATCCCGCTGGTTGGCAGCATGGTGGCTTCATCCTCGCGCGGCCCGAGCTATAGCTTCAGCGCGATCAAGCCGGAGATCGGCGCGCCGGGCGCATCCGTCTCGGCCATCGCTGGCAGCGGCACAGGCGTCGAAGCGTTCGGCGGCACTTCCGGCTCGGCGCCGATGGTCGCCGGATCGGCGGCGCTCATCTTGCAGGCGCATCCGGATTACGCGCCGCGCGATGTGAAGGCCGTCCTGGTCAACACAGCCGACGCCAACATCTTGATCAACCCGGCCACGCAGCCCGGCGTGCTCGCGCCGATCACCCGCATCGGCGGCGGCGAGGTGCGCGTGAACCGCGCCGTGGCGGCGAAGACGGCGGCCTGGTCGGCCAGCGACGACAACCCGGCTATCTCGTTCGGATATCGTGCGGTCACCGGAACCAGCACGTTCCGCCGGCGCATCATGGTGCGCAACTACAGCGACCATGCCCGCACCTACACCATCACGCCGTCATTCCGCTATGCGAACGACGCAGCCAGCGGCGCGGTGACGCCTTCGGCCCCGGCCACGATCCGCGTGCCGGCCAACAGCACGCGCTCGTTCGTGCTCGAACTCACGGTGGATAGCACCAAGCTACCGGCCTGGCCGTGGACGTTCTTCGGCGGCAGTAACAGCGGCACCGGCGCGCTGTTGCAGACGGTCGAGTTCGACGGCTACTTGACCATCAGCGACGACACGGACACCATCCACCTGCCATGGCACATCCTGCCGCGCAAGGCGGCCGAGGTGCGAGCGACGCCGAACCGGCTGCGCTTCCCGAACAACAACATCCTCACGTTGAGCAACAGCGCAGTGAACAACGCCGAGGTGGACGTGTTCTCGCTCACCGGCGTCAGCCCGCGCATCTCCCGTGGTGCTCTGCCGGGTCCGGGTTACAACTACGTGTTGATTGATCTGGCCGCGACGGGTGTGCGCCCGGCGCTGGTCAGCTCCGCAGCGGGCCCGTTGCAGGCGGTGCAGTTCGCCATCGCCACCTTCGGCAACCGCGCGCATCCGAACTACCCTGCCGAGTTCCAGGTCTACATTGATGCGGATCGCGTCTACAACGACACGCAGGGCTTCGGCGAGTTCGAGTACGTGCTCTACAACTCGGAACTCGGCGGATTCGCTGCCACCGGCCAGTGCGTGGTGAACCTGCTCAACCTGGATACCGGTGTGCAGGTGACGCGCTTCTTCTGCGACGCCGACTTGAACTCCGGCAACATGATCTTCACCGCACTGCTGGGCGACATGGGTCTGTCGTTCGACAAGATGTTCAGCTTCTACGTGTATGCCTTCGACAACTACTTCACGGGCAACCTGACGGACGCGATCCATCAGCAGACCGTGCAGCTGGACACCTTGCCCGTCTTTGCCAACGCAGCGGCGCTCACCGTGCCTGCCAACGGCTCGGCGACGCTCACGGCCGGCAAGAACGACATCTGGACCGAGCCGCCTTCGCAGACCAACGGCCTGTTGCTGATCTATCGCGACGCGCCGCCCGGCAAGGAGTTCCAGTTCATCCGGTCGAACTGATCGTTCGCCGCGGCTTCTGCTGAGCTGCTGATGCAGGCCCGGCAGAAAAGCGCAGGGGCTGCTCGAGGAGAGCGGCCCCTGTGTTCGTTTTCGAGAGGCAACGATCGGTTCCGCGCGTAAGGGTGTGCGCACGCCGCCGACTTGCAGGCGCACCGTGTAGCGCCCGTCGGGACGGCGGGTGATGTTTGACACCACGTTTACACCACTCGGTGGTGTCAGCGGGTGGGGTGGGTAGTCGGGAGATTAGCGCTCGCTACCGCCAGATGTTGGGGATTGGCGCGACTATCGGCGCCAGATGTAGGTGGTTTCGAGAGGCGACGGTGGGAATCGAACCCACGTATAAGGGTTTTGCAGACCCTCGCCTTACCACTTGGCCACGTCGCCATGCGGCGGGGAGTATATCACGCAATGCGCGTGCTACACTGACGTATCCGATGACCGCTGCTTCGTCGCCCAGCGTCAGCGCCGTTGTGCTCACGTTGAACGAGGAGCGCCACATCAGCGCCTGTCTGGAGACGTTGGCTTGGGCCGATGTGCGCGTGGTGTTCGATTCATTCAGCACCGACGCGACCGTTGCGCTCGCCCGGCAAGCCGGTGCGCGCGTCATCCAACATCCTTTCGAGAACTACGCGCAGCAGCGTAACGCTGCGTTGAACGCAGTCGAGAGCGACTGGGTGTTCTTCATTGACGCGGATGAGCGCTGCCCGGAGGCACTCGGCGAGGAGATCCGCGCAGTCATCGCTGCGCCGCGGCACGATGTGTATGCCGTGCCGCGGCGCAATTATCTGTTCGGCCGGCTTACGCTCGGCGCGGGCTGGTACCCGGACTATCAGGCGCGGCTGTTTCGCGTCGGCCGGGCGCGCTTCGATCCGAGTCGCGAGGTGCACGAGGTGGCGCAGCACAACGGCCCGATGGGCTATCTGCGCACCGAGCTAATCCACTACAACTACGACACGGTCGCCCAGTTCCACACTAAGCAGCGCAAGTATGCGGAGTACGACGCCGGCATCCTGTTTAAGCAGGGCGTCCGGCCTAAGCCGCGCAACTTCGTGCTGCAGCCGCTGCGCGAGTTTCGCCGGCGGTTCTTCACGCTGCGCGGCTACCGCGACGGCTGGCACGGCTTCCGTTTAAGCGCGCTCATGGCCTACTACAACTTTGACATGTATCGTCGGCTGGCGCGCATGTGGCGCGAGCGAGATGCGCGGCGCGCTGAATGACGGAGGAGCGGTTTACGTTTTGCGTCTTGCGTCTTGGGTGTTGCGCCGGCGGGCCTAGGGCCGGGCGGTCAGCGTCGCTGTCAGCGTGATCGGCTGGCCGTCGCGGATGAGCGAGAGCGTCACCGTCTCGCCCACGCGCTTGTTGTTCTCCAGGTAGATGGTCAACTGGTCGCGCGTAGCGATCGGGCGGCCATCCACGGCAGTGAGGATGTCGCCGCCGATGAGCAAGTAGCCGCCGCGCACGCGTAGCTGCTGCGTCGCGCCGCGCACGCCGGCGCGGTCGGCGGCAGCACCGGGCTGCACTTGGGCGATCAGCAGGCCACGATCTACCGGCAACTGCAATATGCGCGCGAGATCCAGGGTGATCTCGTAAGCGATCAGCCCCAGCCAGGGATGATCGTAGCGCCCCTTGGCGATCAACTCGGGAACGATGCGCTTAACCGTGTCGGCAGGGACGGCGAAACCGATGCCCACCGATCCACCGGTGGGGCTGCGGATGCTGGTGTTCACGCCGATCACCTCGCCGCGCAGGTTGAGCAGCGGCCCGCCGGAGTTGCCGGGGTTGATCGCGGCATCGGTCTGGATCACTTCGCCCAATGCGGCCTGATCCTCGCGCTCGATCGTACGGCCCAACGCGCTGATCACGCCGGTCGTCAACGTGCGATCCAAGCCAAAGGGGTTGCCGATGGCCAGCACGTGCATACCGACCTTCAGGTTCTTCGTCGTGCCCATGGGCAACGGCTTGATCTGCTCCGGCGAGAGGTTGTCCGCGCGCAACACGGCCAGGTCGGAATAGGCGTCGGCGCCGATCACGCGGGCGCTGGTGCGCGTGCCGTCGGCCAGGACGATCTCGATTTCGTCCGCGCCTTCCACGACGTGATGGTTGGTGACGATGTGGCCTTGGTCGTCGAAGAAGAAGCCGGAGCCGGTGCCTTCGTTCGGCACCACGCCGCGGAAGAAGTCGAACACTTGCGTGCGGGTGGTGATGTGCACGACCGATGGGCTGGCGCGTTCGTACAATTCGACAAACAGGTTCTCGACAAGCAGTTCGAGTTGGCCGAGTTCGGCAAGCGATGCGGTGAGCGCCGGCGTCGCTGTGGGCGATGGCTCGGGTGTCGCCGTGACAACGACGATGCGCGGCGGCGATGCGCAGCCGGCCAGCAGCACCGATGCTGCCGCATAGCCGATGAAACGTCGAATGACCTGATTGACCATACGTCACCTCGCCGGTCGCGAGGGTAGCGAACGAGCGTTAGCGAGAAGTTAGCGTCGCGTCAATCTCCTGCTTGCAGCCCTCCGACTCCCCACTCCCGACTCCCAACCTCTACCCTCTGACTTCTGCCCTCTGACTTCTGACTTCTGATCCCTAATCCCCGATCCCTGACCCCCTGACCTCTATGCCCCATACGGCACCCACACGTTCTTCACCTGCGTCGCCTGGCGCAGCATCTCGGCCTGCTCGGCAGCGCTGAGCGTGAACCAGTCGCGCGGCCGGCCGTAGTTCACCCAGGTGCGCTTCAGGTTGTTCACCGAGGCGCGCTCGACCATCGCGCTGCCTTCCGCGCTCCCGAAATACCACATCGCATCCACATCGGCGTGCTCGGCCAGCACCTTCGCCAGCTCGTCGCGCGCGCCGGTGACGATGTTCACCACGCCACCGGGCACATCGCTGGTGTCGAGCACTTGATACAAGTCGGTCGCTGAAAGCGGATGTCGCTCCGATGGCGTAAGCACGACGGTGTTGCCCATGCCGATCGCGGCGGCCATGAGGGTGACCGGCGCCAGCAGCGGCGCTTCGTCCGGACAAGCAATGCCGATCACACCGACCGGCTCGTTGAACGCCATGGTGATGGCGCGGAACGGCGTGCGGTGCACAGCGCCGTCGTATTTGTCCGCCCATGCGGCGAAGGTGAACAAGCGGTCTATGGCAACTTCTACCTCGTGCTCGGCGTCGTTCGCGTCGCAGCCGGTCTGCTGCACCAAGCGCGCGGCGAACTCCGCCCGGCGCGCGCTCAGATTCTCGGCGATGTAGTACAGGATCTGGGCGCGATTGTGCGCCGTCTGGTCGCCCCAGCCGGAGGCCGCGCGCGCGGCCTCGACGGCGTTTCGGATGTCCTTCCGGTTACCCTCGCCGACTTCGCCGATCGGGCTGCCATCCGCGCCATAGATCACCCGGCTGTAGCCGGAGTCGGGCCGCGCCTGCTTGCCGCCGATGTAGAGCTTGGGCGTGCGGTCAATCTGGGAATTGAGAATTGAAAATTGAGAATTGAAAAGGGCGCTCTTCGTACGCTGCGATCCCTTTTTCAATTTTGAATTTTCAATTTTCAATTCTTTGAGCTTGACGTATTCGAACAGCCCTTCCTTGCCGCCTTCGCGTCCGAAGCCGCTCTCGCGATAGCCGCCAAAGCCGGACGCAGCGTCGAACAAGTTGGTGCAGTTGATCCAAACCACACCGGCCTTGATCTTGCCGGCCACGTCGAGCGCGAGGTTGATGTCTTCGCTCCATATGCTGGCGGCCAAGCCGTAGCGCGTGTTGTTGGCTAACGCCACGGCTTCTGCCGGCGTGCGGAAGGTCATTGCCACCAGCACCGGCCCGAAGATCTCCACCTGCGCGATGGTCGCCGCAGGCGAGACGTCGGTGAACAGGGTAGGGGGATAGAAGTAGCCCTCGGCCGGGCAAGCCCAACTCGGCTGCCACATCGTCGCACCTTCGGCCTTGCCTTGCTCGACCAGCCGGGTGATCTTTTGCAACTGCGGCGGCGCGATGATCGCCCCGATGTCTATCGCCTTGTCCAGCGGTCTCCCGACGCGCAGCTTCTCCATCCGCGCGCGCAGCTTGGCGTAGAACTTGGGCGCGACGCCCTCCTGCACGAGCAAGCGCGATCCGGCGCAGCACACCTGCCCCTGGTTGAACCAGATCGCATCCACCACGCCCTCGATCGCGCTGTCTAAGTCGGCGTCGTCGAACACGATGAACGGCGATTTGCCGCCCAGCTCGAGCGAGAGCTTCTTGCCGCTGCCGGCCGTCGCAGCACGGATCTTCTTGCCGACTTCGGTGGAGCCGGTGAAGGCGATCTTGTCCACGTTGGGGTGATTGACGATCATTTCGCCCACCTGGCCGTCGCCGGTGACGATGTTGACCACGCCGGGCGGCAGGTGGATCGCCTCGCAGATCTCGGCGAAGCGCAGCGCGGTGAGCGGCGTCCACTCGGCGGGCTTGAGCACGACGGTGTTGCCCATCGCCAGCGCCGGCGCGATCTTCCACGCCAGCATCAGCAGCGGGAAGTTCCACGGGATGATCTGCCCGATTACGCCCAGCGGCGCATAGTCGGCCAGCTCGGTCTCCATCAACTGCGCCCAGCCGGCATGATGATAGAAATGGCGCGTGACGAGCGGGATGTCAATGTCGCGCGTCTCGCGGATGGGTTTGCCGTTGTCCAGCGATTCGAGCACGGCGAACAGGCGCGCGTGCTTCTGGATTTGGCGCGCCATCGCGTAGAGGTAGCGCGCGCGCACATGGCCAGGCGTTTGCGACCACGACTTGAATGCCTTGCGCGCCGCAGCGACGGCTGCATTCACCTCGTCCTGCGTCGCCTGGGTGACGTAGGCGATGGGCTGGCCGGTCGCCGGGTTCACGCTGTCGAACAAGCGTTGTGGATCGGGCTTTGTCCACTGGCCGGCGATGAAGTGGCCGAAGGTGCGCCCGTGCTCGTCCAACCAGGCCAGCGCCGGCTTGGCGCTCTCCAGCGCCGGGCCGTAGGCCATCGTGTGGAAGATCTCTGCGATTTGCGTGGTCATCGTATCGTGTGCCCTAGGCCATCTTCTTGATCAGCTTCTTGAGGTGTTCGCGGTAGCCGAAGTGCTCCACTTCGACGTAGTGTCGCGTGGAGTCCTTGTATTTGATGCCGCGATTGCGCGGTTGCTCGGCGGTGGCCTTCAGCCGGCGCATCATCTCGGCTTTGGCGGGGTTGTTCCGCTGCGCGCAGATGAACTTGGCCATGGCCTGCGATTGGTAGTCCACCAGGCCCCATTGCCCGCTGTCCGGCTGGATCAGGCCGATGACGAACAGGTTGTCGTAGTGCGGATGGAAGATATGCCAATACAGCAGCGGCTTGCCGTCCTTCCAGTTCAGGTAGCGCTTCTCGATGAAGGGAAAGGTGATGTTGAAGCCGGTGGCGTAGATGATCACGTCAATCTGCTCTTCGCTGCCGTCTTTGAACAGCACCCGATCACCGCGCAGCTCAGCCACGTCCGGCTTGACCTTGATGTCACCCTGGCCGACGTAGTAGAGGATCAACTGGTTGACAATGGGGTGTGTCTCGAAGAATTTGTGATCGGGCTTGGGCAGCCCGTAGTCCTGCGGCAGGCCGATCAACAGCTTCAAGATGATCGAGTAAAGCCAGCGCTGGAGGGTGAGCGGCACGCGCAAGCGCAACAGCAGCTCGTTCACCTGATCGGAGGGCTTGCCGAACGTGTATTTCGGGTTGTAGTAGTAGCCCCGGCGAACGCTATGGAAGGTGACCTTCGCGTTCTGCGCGCTCTCCACGGCGATGTCGCAGCCGCTGTTGCCGGCGCCGACGACGAGCACGCGCTTGTCCACCAGCACGTCGGGCGTCTTGTATTGGCACGAGTGCAGCACCAAACCGTCGAACTTGCCGGGATAGTCCGGCCACTTCGGATCCCAGTTGTGCCCGTTGCAGATGATCACGCCGCCGTAGCGCCGCGTCTCGCCGGTGCTCAGCGTCACGTCCCATAGCGGGCTGGTCGCGTTCTCGTCGGTCGGGACGATGCGCTCGACGCTGGTGTTGAAGGTGATCAGCTCGTATAGGCCGAAGTGGCGCGCATAGCTCTTGATGTATTCATGCGCCTGCCAGTGGCTGGGATAGTCCGGATACTCCTTCGGCATCGGGAAGTCGGTGTATTCCGTGCCGGGCTTGGACGAGATCAAGTGCGTGGACTTGTAGACGCTGCTGCCGGGCTTGCCGTAGTACCAGTTGCCGCCCACGTCGTCGAGCTTCTCGAACACGTCGCAGGGGATGCCGTGCTGCTTGAGGTTCTTGGCCGCGGCCAGGCCGGATGTGCCGGCGCCGACGATGCAGTACCGATTCGCGTAATCCATCTTGATCGTGGTTGATAGACAGGATGAACAAGATGAACAGGATTAGATAGAAAGCGACAAGCGTATCTTAAACTATCCCACAAGAAACCTGTAAATCCTGTAAATCCTGTAAATCCTGTCAACCCATCTCCGACAGATTTTCTATCAAAATCACGTGCAATTCCAGCGGGCCGTGCACGCCGAAGACGGGGTGCATCTCGATATCGCTGGTGCGGCTGCTGCCGGTGATCAGCGTGACGTTGCTGCTGCGGCGGAAGACGCCGAGCCGCTGGGCGCGTTGGGCGGCGATGTAGTCCTCCAAGCGCGGCACGATGCGATCTTCGGTGAGCACGGCGATGTGCACCGGCGGCAGCAGCGACGCCATCCGCGGCTTGCCGGGCCCGGACGACAGCACCAGCGTGCCGGTCGTGGCGATGGCCCAATCGGCGCCGGTGATGCCGGCGTCGGCCGTGGCGACCTCGGCGTTGCTGCCTTGGATGCGTTCGATGCCCAATTCTTGCAGCAGCGCTGTGACGCCGGGCAGCGGGATATGCGCCTCGTCCCACATGGTGACGCGCTGCGCGTTGCGGCCGGCCAGCAGTTCGCGCAGCGTGCGCCGGGCGGCTGCGTCGTCCGGCGCTACGTGCACGGTGCCCTTGACGCGCTCGACCTCGGCGATGAAGCGTGCTTTCAGGTCCTCGTCCGGCGCCAGGCGGGTGACCGGCAGATACGGCGCCTGCGGACGGTTGGGGAAGGTCGGCTGCTGGGCGACGGCCCGGCGCAGCCGGCTGAGGATGTCCTCGCGGGCGGATGGCATGTGGAAATTTTATGCGCTGAGAAATGAGACTCAAAGGGCTGAGCGACTCCATCATGGTCAGCAGGTCTTTGTGAGGCGCGGCCCACCCGTTCGACAGAACCAGTCAGGTAGTGCTTTTTATCCAGGTTGCAGTGCTTTGCCTCCTTTCCTGGTTATCAGTCGAGTGATTTCTACACAGCCAATCGCTATGACAAGGATGATCGGAGTCATTTGAGAATTCATTCCAACCAGCGGAAAGTCAGATACGCCATGCACCAATCCCGCCAAGAGAATATTATCCGAACGGATGAACAGATAGGCATAACCGAGGCCAAGCACGAACAAAGCCGGGAAGCTGATCAGAAACAAGACAATATCAATTTCCCCAGAAATTAGCCAAATGATACGACTGGGGAGATGCCAGATAGAGAAGAATGCACTGACGAAGAGGACAGCGACCACTTGTCGCCGTTTGTCTGGCCCATAAGTGAAGTGTCGGAAAGAGGCATTCAGGAAGTAGCCACGGAAGAGGAATTCTTCCCCGAAGCCTACAAAGAGCCAAGTACTCAATATATTCGCTCCGACTTTCCAGGCCGGGATACTCCTCAAGGCGAGGAACTCTTCCTGTAGCTGGGCTATCCCTAAAAGTTGAATTACCAGCAGGAAGAACAACCAGCTAATCAGTGTGAATATCAATGCTTCCAAGATTCGTCGGGTGTTGATAGGCAAAGTGATCTGCTCTGTGCTCAATCCCCATAATGCCAATATGAATAAAAGGAGATAAAGCCCGATCTGTACAAAATACAATCTGAGACCTTCCAAATGAAATAACTGGATTGCTGACCAGAAAAGAATAGTCGTGACGAAGGTCAGAGTCATGTTGACAACTAGAATTGCCTTGCCCCGCTTCTTATCGATTCGGGTTGATGTATTCTCCATGATGTGTTCTCCATACCACATAAGTGGCATGCACACTCATCAGTAGCTAGAGAGTTCATACTGCAAACGACCAGCCTCTCAGTTTGCCTGCGCTGCTATCCCCAGCCATATAGGCGACGCAACCTCGACAACTCGCCTACCCCTGTAGCCCGTAGAGCCGCGGCAACGTTATCACGCATCTGTCTGCTTGCCCCGGCGCCGCTTCAGCCGCTCGCGGAACGACGATTCCGCGAACGCCGGAAAGTCGCGCTGCTTAGTCCACGCGTCGAACGGCGGTGGCAGTGACTTGATCTTGCCGCTGCGGCCGGCCAGCAGGCGCGTCGCCATGCCGGCCATCTTGCCGCCCAGCCGGTAGAGCACCGGCGACTTGAATGCGGTTGCCCACAGCCACATGCCGATGCGCCAGCCGGGCGTCGGGTCGCCGGCCTGCACCAGGTCGCGCCGCAGCCTGAGCAGCATGTCGGGGATGGCGATCTCGACCGGACAGGCCGCTTGGCACGCGCCGCACAGGCTGCTGGCGTAAGGCAGCTTCGGCGCGCGGGTCGGGCCGAGCAGCAGCGGCGTGACGATCGAGCCGATCGGCCCCGGATATACCCAGCCGTAGGCGTGCCCGCCGATGTTCTGATACACCGGGCAGGCGTTCAGGCATGCGCCGCAGCGGATGCACGCCAGGCTCTCGGCATACTCCGTGCCCAGGATGCGCGACCGGCCGTTGTCCATGATGACCAGGTAGAAGACGTCCGGCCCGTCCGGCTCGTCCGCGCGGCGCGGGCCGCTCATCAGGTTGTTATAGACCGACAGGCGCTGGCCGGTGGCGCTGCGGGCGAGCAGTTGCACCAGCACGGCGTAGTCTTCCCAGGTGGCGATCACCTTCTCGATCCCCATCACGGCCACATATACCCGCGGCGTGCTGGTGGAGAGCCGGTTGTTGCCTTCGTTCTCGACCGTAGCGATCGTGCCGGTCTCGGCGATGGCGAAGTTGACGCCGCTGATGCCCATGTCGGCCTCGAGATACTTCCGGCGCATCACGCCGCGCACAAAGCGGGTCATGTCCTCCGGCTTGTCGGTCATCGGCATGCCCAGCTTGTCGTGCAGGAGCTGCGCCGTCGCCTCCTTAGTCTTGTGCAGCATGGGGAAGACGATGTGGCTAGGCGTCTCGCCGGCGAGCTGGACGATGTACTCGCCCAGGTCGCTCTCCGTCACCTCGATGCCGTTTGCCTCCAGCGCGTGGTTCAGCTCGCTCTCCTCGGTGACCATGCTCTTGCCTTTGGTCACGCGCCGCACGTCGTGCTTCCGGCAGAGGTCGAGGATGATCTGGTTCAGTTCGGCGGCGTCGCGCGCCCAGAGCACGTGGCCGCCGTTGGCGATCACGTTGCGTTCGAGCTGTTGGAGCAGGTCGGGCAAATGGTTCAGGGCACGTTCGCGGGCCAGGCGTGCCTGATGGCGCAGTGCATTCGCGTCGGTCGTCTCGCCCATTGCTACGATGCGGTTGTTCACGCCGCGCGTCGTGCCGCGATCCAGCGCAGTTTGCAGTTGAATGTCGTTGAGGGCGATGATGACGGAGCGGGAGAAGTTATCTTTCATCTTTCATCTTTCATTTATCATTTCTTTGGAGGTTTGGGCGTCGTGGCTTTCTTTTGGCTCAAACGGGCTTTGATCGTCCGCTGAGTTGCGCCGAAGATGGCCAGCAGTTCGTTTGCTTCCTGCGTCAGGGCCGACAACTTGGCTGCCGGCATGATATCGCCTTCTGCCAGGAGTTCGAGCCAAAACAGCGTTTCGTCCGTCTCTTCGATGACGACGCCTAACTTCGAGAGAAAGTCCCTATCGGATCGTGCACGGCACACAGCACGATAGTTCGCGCCTACGGATGTGGCGGAGCGGAGCAGTTGTCGCCCAATCACCCGCGCTTCTTCGCGCTTCGGTAGCGCCGCATAAAGTTTCAACACCTGCAGCCCGAACTGCTTCGTGCGCACTTTCATCTGTTCCGTGGTCATGCTACCCATAGCTGCCTCCGATGAAAGATGAGAAATGAAAGATGAAAGATGAAAGATGAAAGATATCAAACTCTTCCCGTCAGCACCTCTGCCACATGCACCACGCGGCGGGGCGAGCCGGCGCGCGACAGGCCGCCGTTGATGTGCATCATGCAGCTCGCATCGCCGGTGATCACCACGTCGCAGTCAACGCCGTTGATGGCGTTGAGCTTGTCTTGCAGCATCGCGCCGCTGATCGCGCTCATCTTGATCGCGAACAAGCCGCCGAAGCCGCAGCATTGGTCATGGCCGGGCATCTCCACCAGCGTCAGGTTCTTCACATTGCTGAGCAGGGCGCGCGGCTGGCGTGCGATCCCCAGGCCGCGGTAGCCGTGGCAGGCGTCGTGGATGGCGGCGCGCGTGGGGCGAGGCAGCGACGCACCCACGTCGGTCACGCCTAAGACGTCCACCAAATACTGCGTCAGCTCATAGGTGCGCGCGGCGATGCGCTTGGCCTCCTCGAACCGGCGATGGCCGCGAAACAGCTCCGGGTAGTAGTGGTGCGCCATCGCCGCGCACGATCCCGACGGCGTGACGATGGCGTCGTAGCCGGCGAATACGTCCAGGAAGTGCTCGGCTACCTCGCGTGCTTCGCGGGTGAAGCCGGAGTTGAACGCCGGCTGGCCACAACACGTCTGCGCTTCGGGAAATTCCAGCTTCACCCCTTGCCGCTCCAGGATCTCGAAGGCAGCCTCGCCGATGTGAGGAAAGATCGTATCAACGATGCATGTCACGAAGAAAGCTACGCGGTTCGTCATTACGATGATGCTAGCATGAACCCCCGCTGCTGATTCGACGATCCTGCCCTCCCACTTCCTACTTCCCACTCCCCAATTCCCCTGCCCCGATCCCAGCTACAATTCGACCTGTCCGACCTGATTGACTTGCCTGACCTGCCTGACTTGTTCGACCTTCCGACTTGACCGATTTGCCCGACCTGCTCCGCCTCACCCCCGCCGGCCTGTACTGTCCTGCCGGCGACTTCTACATAGACCCGTGGCAGCCCGTGCCGCGCGCGGTTATCACGCACGCCCACGCCGATCACCTGTGCTGGGGCTGCGCGTCGTATCTTGTGGCGGCGGAGGGCGAGCCGGTAGTGCGCCTGCGCCTGAGCCGCGCACCCGCGCCAAGCGCGATCCAAGCCGTGCCCTATAGCGAGCCGGTCAACATCAACGGCGTGCGCGTCTCGTTGCACCCCGCCGGCCATATCCTCGGCTCGGCGCAGGTGCGGGTCGAGCATCGCGGCCAGGTGTGGGTCGTGTCCGGCGATTACAAGGTCGAGCCGGACGCCACGTGCACGCCGTTCGAGCTACAGCGTTGTCACGTCTTCATCACCGAGTCCACCTTTGGCTTGCCGGTGTATCGCTGGCGGCCGCAGCGCGAGGTCTTCGCCGAGATCAACGCTTGGTGGCAGGAGAACGCGGCGCAGAAGCGCGCCAGCGTGCTCTTCGGCTACGCGCTGGGCAAAGCGCAGCGCTTACTCGCCGGCGTAGATGCTTCGATCGGCCCGATCTTCGTGCATGGCGCGGTCGCCGGCGTCAATCGCGCTTACCAGGCTGCGCGTCGCCTGCCGGACGCGCGCTACGTAGGCGAGGTGAGCGACGCGCGCCAATTCCAGGGCGCGCTGATCATCGCCCCGCCTTCGGCCAACGGCACGAGCTGGATGCGTCGCTTTGGCGAGTTCAGCTCGGCCTTCGTGTCCGGCTGGATGCAAATTCGCGGCGCGCGCCGCCGGCGGGCTGTGGATCGCGGCTTCGTGCTCTCCGACCATGCCGACTGGCCGTCGCTCGTGCAAGTGGTGCGTGAGACCGGCGCCGAGCGCGTGTGGGTGACGCACGGCTACAACAGCGTCTTCGCGCGGTGGCTGAGCGAGCAGGGCATCGCCGCGCAGGCGATCGAGACGCGCTTCGTGGGCGAACGCGACGACCTCGCGGTGGAAGACGCCGACGAAGCGCAAGCGTGAATTAGCGCGCTTGCACCACCATGCGCATGCCGCCCTTCGGGCGCAGCGTCACCAGCGGATCGAGCGTCACGCGATGCCCCGGCGCAAGCGCCAGCCGGAAGCGCTGCGCAATCGTCGCCAGGATCAGCCGCGCTTCCATGAGCGCGAATGCGTTGCCGATGCAGATGCGTGGCCCGCCGCCGAAGGGGAAGTAGGCGAACTTCGGCAGGCGCTTCTCCAAGTCGCCCAGCCAGCGCTCCGGCTTGAACTGCTCCGGCGCGTTGAACCAGCGCGTGTCGTGATGGGTGACGTAGGGCGAGATCAGCACTGTGCTGCCTTTCGGAACGAGGTAGTCGCCGATTCGCACGTCCTCTTGTGGCTCGCGTGAGGTGACGTAGGCTGCCGGATACAGGCGCAGCGTCTCTTTCACCACGGCCTCGGTGAACGGTAGCCGGGGCAAGTCATCGAAGGCCGGCGCGCGCCCGCCCAGCACTGCATCCAGTTCGGCATGCAGCGCGGCTTCGGCTTGTGGATGCTGCGACAGCAGATACCACGCCCAGGTAAGCGTGTTGGCGGTGGTTTCATGGCCGGCCACGATCAGCGTGAAGGCCTCGTCGCGCGCCTGTGCGTCGCTCATGCCGCCTGCCTCGTCCACCGCCGCCAGCATCATCGAGAGCAGGTCACCGCGATCCTGGCCGGTCTGCCGGTAGCGGGCGATGAAGCGCGCAATGACCGCGTTGATCGCCTGCGTCGCCCATTCGCCCTCGCGCCGGGCCGGCGTAGGCAGCCAGCTCGGCGCGCGAAAGATCGTCTTGAACGCTTGGCCGACCTGCTTCTGGCCGATGTCCACGGCGCGCCCGATGTCGTCGCGCTCCTGTGGGGTAAGCTGCTCGCCGAACAGCGTTTTGATCACGATGTCGAGCGTGAGCGACATCATGTCGTGGTCGACGCTGCGCGTCTGGCCGGGTTGCCATTCAGCGATGGCGCGTTCCGCGTAGGCCGTCATCGTCTCGGCGTAGGCCGCGATGCGCGCCGCGTGGAAGGCCGGCTGGATCAGCTTGCGCTGGCGCTTCCACAGTTCACCGTCGCTGATAAGCAGCCCTTCGCCGAGCGACGGCCGGAGCAGCGCCTTGGTGAGCCGCGTCTTGTGATACTTCGTCGCATCTTCGACCAGCACTTGATGAATGAGGTCAGGATGGTTGGCGAAATACATGCGAAACGGGCCGAAGTCGAACTGCGTGAAGTCGCCGTGCTCGCGCGCGATGCGCGTCAGGAAGCCGAGGATGTCGGTTTGAAAGGCGCGCAGGTTGCGCAGGCCGTTGATGAGGCCCACTGGCCCCGGCGCGCTCTTGGGCTGGGATAGAGAAGATGGAAGCGTAGTCATCTCGAGGCCAATTGTGCCACTGAGCTGTGAGCTATGTGCTGCGAGCTGTGATTTCTGATTTCTGACTTCTGACCTCTGACCTCCGCTTCGCGTATGATGCACAGCCGAAACAGCTATGCGCGACTTCGCTGTGCTCTACGCCGAGCTGGACGCAACCAACAAGACCAACGAGAAGGTCGCGGCGCTGGTGCGCTACTTCCGCAGCGCACCGGCAGCGGACGCTGCCTGGGCGATCTACTTCCTTATCGGCCGC
This sequence comes from Candidatus Roseilinea sp., assembly GCA_025055235.1. Lineage (GTDB taxonomy): Bacteria > Chloroflexota > Anaerolineae > J036 > Brachytrichaceae > JAAFGM01. The sequence continues at coordinate 33,438 of JANWYN010000111.1, forward strand.
CGGCCGCGCCAAGCCGTGCCCACCGCCAGCCTGCGCGCCTGGTCTGCCGAAGCCGCCGGCATCCCCGATTGGCTCTTCGAGGAGTGCTACGCCGCTGTGGGCGACCTGGCCGAGACGATGGCCCTGCTCGGCATGCGCTCTAATGGCGTGCCTGAAGCCGCCACTGCATCGCGCTCGCTGGCCGAGTGGATCGAAGATGTGCTGTTGCCGTTGCGCGAGCTAGACGAGCCGGCCAAGAAGCGCGCCGTGCTGGCAGCTTGGGCATCGCTCGAGCCGCGCGAGCGCTTCGTCTGGAATAAACTGATCACCGGCGCGTTTCGCGTGGGCGTCTCGCAGAAGCTCGTCGTCCGCGCGCTGGCCGAGGTGAGCGGCGTGGACGAAGCGACGCTGGCGCACCGGCTGATGGGCGAGTGGCAGCCCGGCGCGCGCTTCTTCGCGCAACTCGTCGCGCCCGAGACCGGCGACGCCGACATCAGCCGGCCGTATCCGTTCTTCCTCGCCTATGCGCTGGAGAGCAAACTGCCCACCGACCCGCGCGGCCGCTTGCTCGATGCCGATCCGGCTGCGTTTGCCGAGACGTTGCAAGCGGCGCTCGGCGATGTGCGCGACTGGCAGGCCGAATGGAAGTGGGATGGCATCCGCGCCCAGCTCATCCGCCGGCGCGGGCAGACCTTCCTCTGGTCGCGCGGCGAGGAGCTGGTGACCGAGCGCTTCCCGGAGATCACTGCCATCGGCGACGTTCTGCCGGATGGCGTCGTGTTGGACGGCGAGATCATGCCGTTCAAGGATGGGCGCGCCCTGCCGTTCAGCCGGCTGCAAACGCGCATCGGCCGAAAGGCGTTGACGAAGAAGATCCTGGCCGAGGCGCCGGTCGTCTTGTTCGCCTACGACCTGCTGGAGATCGCCGGTGAGGATGTGCGCGACAAGCCGTTGCGTTGGCGGCGCGCGCAGTTAGAACGGCTCGTGCGGGAATGCAATTCGCCTGCGCTCAAGCTCTCGCCGATCGTTGAGGCCGAATCGTGGGAGGCACTGGGGCGATGGCAGCGGCGCAGCCGCGAACACGACGCCGAGGGGCTGATGCTCAAGCGGCTGGATAGCGCCTATGGGGTGGGGCGCATTGTCGGCGATTGGTGGAAGTGGAAGGTCGCGCCTTACACCGCCGACGCCGTGCTGATCTATGCTCAAGCCGGCCATGGCCGCCGCGCCAGCCTGTTCACCGATTACACCTTCGCCGTCTGGGATGGTGACCCGCGCGATGGCGGCCGGCTGGTGCCGTTCGCCAAGGCCTACTCCGGCCTGACCGACGCCGAGATCCGCCGCGTGGACGCCTTCATCCGCGCCAACACGCTGGAGAAGTTCGGGCCGGTGCGCACGGTGAAGCCGCAACTGGTGTTCGAGTTGGGCTTCGAGGGCATCCAGCGTTCCTCGCGCCACAAGAGCGGCATCGCCGTGCGCTTCCCGCGCATCTTGCGCCTGCGCGACGACAAACGCATCGAAGACGCCGACACGCTGGACACGATCCGCGCCCTCCTGCCGCACGAGCCGTAATCATCAATCATGATTCATGATTGATGATTGATGATTGGCCTTGGTTATCATGCGACCTTGTTGAGCGCACCTACAGAAGCAGCCCTATCGCACATCGAAGCCTGGTTTGCCGCGCGCGGCTGGCAGCCGTTCGACTTTCAGTGCCAGGCGTGGCGCGCATATTTGCAAGGCCGCAGCGGGTTGATCCACGCGTCCACCGGCGCCGGCAAGACCTACGCCGTGTGGCTCGGGCCGCTGGCCGAGGCGCTGGCCGAGCGAGGCGCAACTTGCGGCGAGGCAGAGCACATCGGCAACTCATCATCGAGGCAACAGGCTAAGCGCGCCCGGCGCGATGATGCGCCGCCGCTGCGCGTGCTGTGGGTCACACCGCTGCGTGCGCTGGCTGCCGATACCGAGCAGTCGCTGCGCGAGCCGGTCGAGTCGCTCGGATTGAACTGGACGATCGAGCGCCGCACCGGCGATACCGCCACATCGCTGCGCGCCAAGCAAAAATCACGCCTGCCCACCGTCCTCGTCACTACGCCGGAGAGCCTATCGCTCATGCTGAGCTGGCCCGACGCGCGCGAGCGCTTCGCCGGCTTGCGCTGCGTCATCGTGGACGAATGGCACGAGTTGCTCAGCACAAAGCGCGGCACGCAAACCGAACTCGCGCTGGCGCGGCTGCGCTGTTGGCAACCAAATTTGCGCACCTGGGGATTGAGCGCGACCTTGGGCAACCTGGATGTGGCGCTGCACGCGCTGATGGGGATGAACGGCTCGGATGCGACGCTGATTCGCGCGGAGCTGCCCAAAGAGGTCGTCATCGAGTCGCTGCTGCCGGAGCAGGTAGAGCGCTTTCCCTGGGCCGGCCACCTGGGCTTGGTGATGCTGCCGCGCGTATTGGAGGCGATCGAGGCCAACGCCAGCACGCTGGTGTTCACCAACACCCGCTCTCAAACTGAGATGTGGTATCAGGCCATCCTAGAAGCGCGCCCGGAGTGGGCCGGCCAGATCGCGTTGCATCACGGCTCGCTCGATAAAGTCGAACGCGAGTTCGTGGAGCGTGGGCTGAAAGAGGGCCGGCTGCGCGCAGTGGTGTGCACGTCCTCGCTCGACCTGGGGGTGGATTTCTCGCCGGTGGATTGTGTGTTGCAAGTGGGCAGCCCGAAAGGTGCAGCGCGCTTGCTGCAGCGCGCCGGCCGCAGCGGCCATGCCCCGGGGCGACCGAGCCGGGTCGTCTGTGTGCCGACGCATGCGCTCGAGCTGGTCGAATTCGTTGCCGTGCGCGACGCCATCCGGCAGGGGCGCATCGAGGCGCGCCTGCCGCTGAACAAGCCGCTCGACGTGCTCGCACAACACGTGGTCACCGTGGCGGCCGGGGGCGGCTTTCGGAGCGACGCGTTGCTCGCCGAGGTGCGCACCGCGTATGCCTATCGCGATCTCAGCGATGACGAATGGGGCTGGGTGCTCGACTTCGTGACGCGCGGCGGCCGGGCGCTCAACGCCTATCCCGAATTCCGGCGCGTCGTCTGTGACGACGGCATGTATCGCGTGGCCGATGCGGGCATCGCGCAACGCCATCGCCTGTCCATCGGCACGATCGTCAGCGAGGCGTCCATCAACGTGCAATACCTGAAGGGTGGGCGCTTGGGCACGGTGGAGGAATCGTTCGTGAGCTGGCTGAAGCCGGGCGAGTGCTTCTTATTCGCCGGGCGATTGCTGGAGTTCGTGCGCTTGCAGGACAACACGGCCTGGGTGCGCCGCGCCGCCGGCAAGCGCCCGTCCGTGCCGCGCTGGATGGGCAGCCGCATGCCGCTCTCCACTGAGCTGGCGCACGTGCTCCGCGAGAAGCTGGATCAGGCGCGTCTCGGGCGATTCGACGATGCCGAGATGGCAGCCGTCCGGCCGCTGCTGGAGCTGCAGGCGCGGCGCTCCAAGCTGCCCGAGCCGGACGAGTTGCTGATCGAGCGCGTGCAGACGCGCGAAGGGCATCACCTGTTCTTCTTCCCGTTCGACGGCCGCGCCGTCAACGAAGGGCTGGCGGCGCTGGTGGCCTATCGCCTCTCGCGCCTTCAACCGATCTCGTTCTCGTTCGCCATCAACGACTATGGCTTCGAGCTGCTCTCCCCTGATCGCGCAGATTTGGACCGCAGAGGCGCGGAGATGGCGGAGAGTGGGGAGTTAGGCCAAGGAGGCGCGGAGAAAGCGGAGGTGAAGAAGCAAAGAATCTCCGCGTCTTCGCTACTCCGCAGTTTATTCAGCCCGGATAACCTGGCCGAGGATTTGGTTGCCAGCTTGAATGCGGCGGAGTTGGCGCGGCGGCAGTTCCGCGAGGTAGCGCGCATCGCCGGCCTGGTGTTCGAAGGGCTGCCCAGCCGGCGCAAGTCGAGCCGGCAGCTTCAGGCGTCCAGCACGCTGTTCTACGAGGTGTTCAGCAAATACGATCCAGACAATCTGCTGCTGACGCAAGCCCGGCGCGAGGTGCTGGAGCGGCAGTTGGAAGAAAGCCGGCTGGCGCGCGCTCTGCAACGCATCTCGCGCGGGCGCATCACGCTGCTGGACGTGGAGAAGCCGACGCCGTTGGCCTTCCCGTTGATGGTGGATCGCCTGCGCGAGCAGCTCAGCAGCGAGACGCTGCTCGACCGCATTCGCAAGATGCAGGCGCAGTTCGAGGAGTGAAGGCTGGTAATGGCTGGTAATTGGTAAATGGTAAGTGGTAAATAGTAAGTGGGCAGTGGGGAGATGGTGACGGTGACAGCAGCGGGTGAGGTGTTGCAGCTCTTGCCTGAACGGGCGGTGTTTTGGCCACGGCGCAGCACGTTGTTCGTGGCCGATGTGCACTTCGGCAAGGCAGCAGCCTTTCGCGCCGCCGGCATCCCCGCGCCGGAAGGTGGGTTGGCGGAAGATCTGCAACGTTTGTCGCAGGTAATTGCCTGCGCCGGCGCGGAGCGCGTGGTCTTCCTGGGCGACGTATTGCACGCGCGCCGGGGGCGGGTGGATCATGTGATCGCGCGCGTTACAGCCTGGCGATCGGAGCATTCGCATAGGCAGTTTATGGTCGTCAGGGGGAACCACGACGCGCGCGCGGGTGACCCGCCCCCGGAGTGGCGGATGACCTGCGTGGATGAGCCGTTCATTGAGCCACCGCTGGCGTTCTGTCACATGCCGAATGCATCGCCGGCGGCGGGCTACATGCTGGCCGGCCACATACATCCTGCCGTTTGGCTGCGGGGCAGGGCAGGGCTGCGCGAGCGGCTGCCATGCTTCGTCGTCGGGCCGAGCCGGATGATCCTGCCGGCCTTCGGTAGTTTCACCGGATCGGCGTCGGTGCAGCCGACACCGGACGACCGCATCTACGCCATTGCAGGCGATGTGCTGGTCGAGGTGTGGTAATGAAGCGCATGTGGCCCGCAGGGGCTGCTCACCAGCAGTAGGTAGGCGCATGATGAACGGCGTGCTGTGGCGCTGGAACACGCGCCAGCCCCTGCCCAACAGCGTCCCAACAAGCCGACGCTGCGGTTCACGGTGCAGAACTAGGTGAGCAGGATGCAAGACGCAGGACTCAGGACAGGATGCGTATTACGTCCTGCGTCTTGCGTCTCACGTTCTACTCGTATGCTCTGCGTTTCCCCCAGCGTCCCTCACGTCCCGCGCGTGATGGCATCCAGCATCATCAAGTTCGCCAGCACCTTCAGCGCGAATCCTTCCTCGGAGAGGTGGAAGTAGTAGCCCCATTCGTCGAGCAGGCCGTTCTGGGTGAAGGGACGCTTGGGTAGCTCCGGATTAGGCACGACGGGTAGCGATCGAGTAGCCACGTAGAAGTCGGCCAGCGGCAACTGATACTCGCCGGCCAACTTGCGGATGGTGTCGTTGATGTAGTTGAAGCTCGCGCCGCCCTGGATGGACTCCATATCGTCGGCCTTCGTCATCAGCACCGGCAGCACATCGTTGGCCAGCGCGTAGTCAATCATCCGGCGCAGGTTGGCTTCGAACTCGCGCCAGGCAAACTTGTCGCCCGTGCCGAGCTGGATGAAGACGATGCTGGCGCGCGACAGCCGCAGCTCGCACGCGAACATGCCCTCGTCCGGTCGGCAATCGGGCGAAGTTGCCTTCGCCGGGTCGAACATGTCAACGGCGCCCGCGCCGCCCTGCACCGCCACGCTCACCCGCGCGAACGACGGGTCGAAGCGCGCGACGACCGGCCTGAGATAGCCATGCGCGCCGAAGTCATAGACGCCGGCGGCGATCCGGCCAAGGGTGCGCTGCCAGGCCGAGTTGCTGTCGCCAGCGACCGTGAACATGCGGGGGTTGCGTCCGGCCTTCACCGCGCGCTGATACAGCTGTTTGCCGCGCGGCGTGATCACGATCCACTCGGGCAACGGGACGCTGTTGGTGTTCTTCGGCGCAGGAGGCAGCGCCGTCTTGATCATCGGCACGACGGACAGGCTGCCGGTGACCTCGCCGAAGCCGGCCGGTAGCCACGCCTTGAAGTTCGGGCCGGCCAGTGCCAGCCATTGGCCGTCCTCGCTGCGCCCGACGACGTCGTAGGTCGCACCCTGAATCACCGGCGCAACCTTCGGCGCCATCACGCTGGGCGCTGCCCGAAACCAGGCGTTCTGCCAGGTGGCCAGGAAGGTCGCCTGTTGGGCGTAGGCCGGCGTCGTCCATGTGAAGGCCGAACCGATCCACATTGCCAACGCGATCGAGATGGATGCGCAGGATCGAAGCATGATGAGCGTGGTGCGATGGCTTGTGCCTTACTCGCCGGTGATGGCGGCCAGCGTCTGCAGCGTGGCCAGGATCTTGCGATCCATGCCGGCGTAGCTCAGGTGGAAGTCCTTGTCGCCTTCGTCAATCAAACCGTTGTTCGGCAGCTCGCGCGTAGCGGCCCAAAAGTCGAGCAGCGGCACGCCATACTCGCCCGCCAGCTTGCGGATGACGCCGTTGATGTGGCCGGACGGCGCGCCGGAGAGGGTCTCGATGTCGTCGGCCTTGGTCATCAGCACCGGCAACACGCCCTTGCTCAGGGCGTGCTCGACCATCGGCCGGTAGTATTTCTCGAAGTCCTGCCAGGAGTATTGCTCCTGCGTGCCGAGCGAGATGAACACGATGCTGGCGCGCGAGACCCACAGCTCGCACTCGAACGGCCCCATTTTTGTGCCGCACAGCGCGCCGTCGGCCCACGTCGGATCCATCATCGAGTGCGAGCCGAACCCGCCCTGCGCTGCCAGGCTCACCCGCCCGAACGACGGCGCAAAGCGCTGCACGATCGCCTGCAGCCGCGGCTCGAGCGCGCTGGCGTCGAATTGGCCGCCGGCCAGCCGGCGCAAATACACCGACGGCTGCGAGTTGCAATCGCCGGCCACGGTGAAGATGTTCAGGTCTTTGCCGGCCTTCACGCTGTTCTGCCAGATGGCGCGCTGTTGAGGGGTGATGCGTGGAACCCAGGCCGGAAAAGGCACAGCGCGCGCTGCGCGCCTACGCGGCGCTGCGGATGGGGCCGGCTTCAACGTCGCGCTGACCACCGGTGCAGCTTTCAGGTCGCCGGAGTAGAGCACGCCGAGGTCGGCCAGCAACCAGGTGCCCGCGGATTTGTCGGCGCCCGGCACGGCCAGTTGCCACCAGGCGTTATCTGCCGTGCGCCCGATCACGTCGTAGAACTGCCCCTTGTCCACCGGCACGGAGTTGCCGGCCGTCAAACTCGGCGCGCGGCGCAACCAAACCTGCTCTGCCGTGATCGTGATCTTGGCCGGCGCCGAGCCTTGTGCTCCGGCTGGGACGAAGCCGGCGGCGAACGCTAGGCACAGCCCGAGACACAAGGCAAGTGCTTTCCGCAGGTGCATAGCGAACGATGCGCTCATCGCTTTCTCGCCGGCAGGTTCACGGCCGGGAACTGCGCCAGCGTTTGCAGAGTGAGGAGGATGCGGGCGTCCATGCCTGCTTCGTTCACATGGAATGGCTCGATCTTCTGCATGTTGTCGTTGTGCTCGATCACCAACCCGCCGTTAGGCAACTGGCGGGCGGCCAGCGCGAAGTCAATCACCGGCAGGCCGTATTGCGCGCCCAGCTTGCGCACCACGCCATTGATGTAGTCGGCCGGCGCGCCGCCTTGCTTCGTCTCCAGCGCGTCGGCCTTGGTCATCAGCACCGGCACGACCTTTCTGGCGAGCGCGTATTCGATGATGGCGCGATAGTGCGCCTCGAAGTCCCGCCAAGTGAATGTGTCGCCGGTGCCCAACGAGATCAGCAACACACTGGCGTTGGACAGGCGCAACTCGCAGGGCAGCGGCCCCTCGTCGCGCTTGCATTGTTTGGGATCCGCCCAAGTTGGGTCGAATGCCATCGCGGCGTTGAAGCTGCCGCTGGTGGCGACGCTGGCGCGCTTGAAGGAGGCGGCGAAAGTCTGTGCAGTCTTTTGCAGCTCGGGGTAGGGAGTCAGGTCAAACGCGCCGGCTCCGAAGCGGCCGAAGTATACGGGATGCTCGGAGTTGCAATCGCCGATCACCGTCGCCATGCCGGGCGTCCGGCCGGCGCGCACCGCATCGCGATACAACTGTTGCACTTTGCGGCTGACGGTGGGCACGCCGGGCAGGTACATGCGCTTGGGTGGCGGGGCCGGTGGCACCTGGTCGGCCGGTGGCAACTGGCTGATGTCCATGCCGTCTGCGAAGCGCACCGCGCTCAGGTTCACCCAGGCGCGCGTGCTGCCGTAGGGCACGAGAATCCACTCGCCCGCAGCGTCGCGGCCCAGCGCCGGGTAGCACTGGAACTTCAACATGCGCCCAACCTCGGGCGATTGCCAGCTGTTCTGGCGGCGGGCGAACGTGCCGTCAATGTCAATCATCACCTGCGGCGTCTGCGAGTCACCGCATACAAAGGTGATGCTGCGCGGTGCTGCCATAGCTGTGCCTGCGATCCCGCCGGCGGGGATTGTCAGCGCAAACGCAGCAACCGCAGCGACGACGCGATGCGCGATACGTCCGTTCATCCGAATCTTTACTTCTCCTATCCCTTTCTCGAAAATTCAGGCGACGAGGCCCGAATAAGGTTGTAACGCAAGGTGAGCGTGCGACCTTGACGTTCAATTGCCTGACGCTCGACGATGTGCCAAACACAGCAGGCGTCAGTCGCAAGCAGAAATGCTACCAAAATGCATGTTGCACAACTCTCTCGGCGACCTAAGGCAAAGTCCGCCTCTGCCGACCAGGCTACGAGTCGCCGAGAGGCGACTTCGCTTTGTGTAGCGCGCGATTTCTAATCGTCGCGTAAGGTGAGTGACCGCAAAGTAGAATCGCGCTCATGCTCAGCCTGTTGCGACGCGCATGGATCGCAAGCATCCTGGCGCTCAGCCTAGCCGCCTGCGGCCCTGCACCGGCTGCGACGCCTATCCCCACGCCGACGTCGTCGCCCGCAGCGACGCCAGCGCCTACGCCCACGCTTGCTCCAACGGCGACGCCCGAACCAACGCCGGCATTGGCGCAGCCAACCGAATCTGCAGGGCAGGATCTCCTGCCGCGCCAACGTTCGGTATGGGATACCAAGATCAGCCCGGGCGAGACGCTCGGCGAATGCGCCGGCGGGGCAATCTTGCCGGTGTATGGGCTGGTGCAGATCACACCGACTGAAGCTGGGCTAGAGTGGAAGAATCAGGAGCCCCGGCCATATCCGATGGCACGCATCGCGCCCAACACGTATCGCTTCGCCGGCCCGAGTTCGATCAACGACGGCGTGGTGACGATGACGGTGACCTTCTTAGATGAGAAGTCGCTGGTTATGCTGCGCGAGTTCACCCCCAACGCCGACCCGAAGTGCATCCACCGTCACGAATACACCGGCGAGTTCAAGTGGTTCCGCTGACGGCTAATACCGCTGTGTCACTTTCAAGACTCAGGCAAGCAGCGCGGCCATGAGTGGGCTACGCTGAAGGAGGCAGATCCAACGAGGGATTGCCTGCGTGCAGGCTGGGCAGCGCGATGTTTTGCCTTGCCGGGCAGGTGCACCCTACTGGTTCAACATGACCTCCGCGCGGTTCGCCCGGTCACGCGTCATGTGATAGTTCCAGCCGCGCAGCACCAGCGCCTCGTTGGGGTGCATGTTGCCTTCTTCCACGCGGTCGTCGCCGGCATGCATTTGCACCAGCACCGTCTTGCGCACTTTGTTCGACCGGTTGGGCATCGAGCCGTGGACGGTGAAGTAGTGGAAGAACAGCACGTCGCCGGCCCGCGCCTCGACCACCGTCGCTCGCTCGATCGGATATTCGTTCAGCAGGATCTCGGAGACCGATTGTCCCCACGCGCCGGCGATGCGTCCGCGTTTGTGGCTGCCGGGATACACGCGAAAGCAGCCCATCTCGTCGGTGGCGTCGGAGACGTGGATGACGCCGGCCATCATCGTGTCCTTCTCCGTCGGAAAGTATGGCCAGTCCTGGTGCATCGGGAAGGGTGCGCCCTTCTCTGCCGGCTTGTGGAAGAGCTTGGTGTGATGCAGCACGATGTCCGGGCCGAGGATCGCCTCGGCGATGTCAAGGAACCGGTCGTGCAACAAAGCGCGGTGCCAGACCGCCGAGTACTGCTGCACCTGATGCGTGTGATACACGATCGTGTCGAGCGCGCCGAGCTTCTCCACTTCCGGCCCTCTCCAGCGCGCGTTGATCTGCTCCTCGCTGCGCATCAACTGCTGGACGATGCGGTCGAAGTCGCGCTCCAGTTCGGCTACCTCATCCGGCGAGAACACGCCACGGGCGAGGTAGTAGCCGTGCTCATTGAAGAAATCTGCGATCTCAGATGGGGATGGAAGTCGGGCAGAATTCATCTTGCCTCCTCGTGGAGTTCTATGAATGAACGGTTCTTACCACGCTGAGGGCGCAGGTTGCCAATCCCTTGCGCCCTCGCGCAGCGCGCGTTACACCAGCCGCGCTTTGACGGTCACTTCCGGCACGGCGGCCAGCGCCTTCGAGACCGGGCAGTTTTGCTTGGAGACTTCCACTTTCTCCATGAAGGTCTTCTCGTCCAAGCCGGGCACTTCGGCTTCGGTCTCCAGTTCGATCTTGGCGATCGTCGGGCCGGCCTCTAGGTGCACTGTCGCAGTCGTGTGGATGCGCGTTGGCTTGAAGCCGGCGTTGGTGAGCTGCGCGGAGAGGAACATCGAGAAGCAGCCGGCGTGCGCCGCGCCGATCAGCTCTTCTGGGTTGGTGCCCTTGGCGTCGCCTTCGAAACGCGAGGCGAACGTGAACGGCGCCTGCTTGATGAAGCCCGTGCCCACAGACATCTCGCCTGCTCCTTCTTTCAACGTGCCACGCCAGGTTGCTTCGGCTTTCGATATAGCCATGTGTGTTCTCCTTTCGGTTGTGGTTTTGGGATAGCCACATTCTACGGCCTCTGCCGCGTTCAGGGGACAGCAAAAAGCCGGCGAACGCCTACAAGATCAGCATGGCGTCGCCGAACGAATAGAAGCGATAGCGCTCGCGAATCGCCAGCGCGTAAGTGCGGCGCATAAAATCCATGCCCATGAACGCGCCGATCATCGCCAGCAGCATGCTGCGCGGCAGATGAAAGTTGGTGATGAGCGCATCCACGACCTTCCACCGATAGCCGGGCGTGATGTATAGGCTGGTGAAACCGCTGAAAGGTTGTATGGTTGCAAGGTTGCTGGGTTGTTGCGTGAGGGAGGTCTCACCCGACAACCGTGCAACGTGACAACTTTCCAACGTTCGAGCGCTCGTCGTCCCCACGGCGATGATCCGCCCGCCCTTCGCGCGCGCCTCGTTGATCGCCTCGGCAGTGGCCGGCGGCAGCTCGCACCACTCGGTGTGAATCTTATGCGCCTCCACCGTCTCTTCCTCGATTGGCTTGAACGTGTCCAGCCCAACATGCAGGGTGACGAAAGCGATCCGCACGCCCATCGCTTGTATGCGTTCGAGCAACTGTGGAGTGAAGTGCAAGCCGGCCGTCGGCGCAGCCGCCGAGCCGGCGACGCGCGCATAGACGGTTTGATAGCGCGACGGATCGCTCAGCTTCTCGTGGATGTAGGGCGGCAGCGGCGTCTCGCCCAAGACGTCGAGGTATGGCTCGATCGGCTCGTTGAAGCGCACGGTGAAGGCGACCTCGCCGGGGCGCTCGACGGCTTCTGCACTGATCTGCTTTCCTTCCTTGCCCGATGCCGAGAAGACGATTTGTTTCACATTGCGCCCGCCGACGAGCGCCTCCCACGTCACGTCGTCCAGCTTGCGCAGCAGCAGCACTTCCACCTTGCCGCCGGTCGGCTTTTGGCCGTGCAGCCGCGCGTTGATCACGCTCGTGTCGTTGGCGACGAGCAGGTCGCCGGAGCGAAGGAATTCCGGCAGGTCGTAGAAGTGCCGGTGCTGGTGCGTCTGCGTCGCCCGGTCGCACACCAGCAGGCGCGACGCATCGCGCGGCTCGACCGGGCGCTGCGCGATCAGCTCCGGCGGCAGTTCGTAGTCGAGTTCCGAGATGTGCATAGTCGCTCTGTAGCGGTAAGTGTAACGGTAGCGGCAACTGCAAGCTAGGCTGTGCGGCGGCTGAGCTGAGTGCGGCGGCTGAGCTTGTCGAAGGCCGCCGCTGTGTCGCCGTTGCCTTCGGCAGGCTCAGGCAACGACGCGGGCTGTGCCTGGTGCGGGGGCTGAGCCTGCCGAAGCCGCCGCCGTATCGCCGTTGCCTTCGACGAGCTCAGGCAACGGCGCGGGTGTGCCAGCGACTAAGCCTGTCGCGGCGGCTGAGCTTGTCGAAGCCGCCGCGTCGCCGTTGCCTTCGGCAGGCTCAGGCAACGGCGCGGACTGAGCCTGCGTGGCGGCTGAGCTGAGTGCGGCGGCTGAGCTTGTCGAAGGCCGCCGCTGTGTCGCCGTTGCCTTCGGCAGGCTCAGGCAACGACGCGGACTGGGCCTGCGTGGCGGCTGAGCCTGCGCGGCGGCTGAGCCTGTCGAAGCCCGCGCGATGTATAGTTCCGCGTCGGGCGATCCCATGGCGCATCACATTCACATCATCGGCGTGCCGATGGACCTCGGCCAGCGCCGGCGCGGCGTGGACATGGGGCCGAGCGTCATCCGCTACGCCGGCCTGCACCAACAGTTGCGCGCACTCGGCCACACCATCACCGACAGCGGCAACATCGCCGTGCCGCTGCCGGAGACCGTGCCGCTCGACTCGGAGAAGGCCCGCCACCTGCATAGCATCGCCGGCGTGTGCCGCGACATCTACGACGCCGCCCATGACATCAACGCGCGCGGCGAGATCGCGCTCTTCTTGGGCGGAGACCACTCGCTCAGTATCGGTACCGTGTCGGCCATCACTGCACAGGAGGACAGCGTGGGTGTGCTCTGGGTGGACGCGCACGGCGACTTCAACACGCCGGAGATCACGCCCAGCGGCAACGTGCACGGGATGTCGCTGGCTGCATTGATGGGCCTAGGCGCGCCGGAGTTGACTGACATCGGCCGGCCGGGTGCGAAGATCAAGCCGGAACAGGCCGTCATCCTAGGCGTGCGCGACCTCGACCCGCTGGAGAAAATCGCCTTGCGCCAGCACAGCGTGCGCGTGCTCACCATGCGCGATGTGGACGAGCGCGGCATCGCCGCCGTCACGTACACTGCGCTGGCCTATCTGCAAACCTACCGGCGCATCCACGTCAGCCTGGATATGGACGCGCTCGACCCTGCCGAAGCGCCCGGCGTGGGCACGCCGGTGACCGGCGGCCTGTCCTACCGCGAAGCGCACCTGCTGATGGAGATCTTGCACGACAGCGGCAAGGTCACCTCGCTCGACATTGTGGAGGTCAACCCGATTCTGGACGAGCGCAACCGCACCGCCAAGCTGGCCGTCGAACTGACGGCGTCGCTGTTCGGCAAGACGATTTTCTGACTAAGACGATTTTCTGACTCCGAGTGGCTGCCGAGCCAATCGTTAGCGTAGCGCGCATCCGCGCCTATTCGGCAGCGCCCAACGCGCTTTAAGCACGTTGGGCGCTAGATTACAAGCGGTGGCGTGCTGCGTCGAGCGCGTCCTACCCAACCCACACTCGTTGTGAATGCACCCTCAAGTGAGCATCGCGCAATCGCGCGGTGTTCACTCCTCGTTCTTGCCGTTGGCGTCGCCGGGGAGGAAATCCTCCAGCGAAGGCAGGTTCTCGGCAGGCAACGATTCGCTCTCGCCCAGGCCGAGCAACGCCATCTCGGCGCGCTGCGTCAGCGACGGTTTCGGCGGCGCTTCCGCGGCCAGCAGCGTCACCCCTTCGTAGCTCTGGATGACGTTGGGGTTGAAGCCGGTGCCCGCCGGGATCAGCTTGCCTAGGATGACGTTCTCCTTCAAGCCGATCAGGTCGTCGCGCTTGCCCTCGATGGCTGCACCGGCCAGCACTTTGATGGTGTGCTGGAACGACGACGCCGAGAGGAAGGACTCGGTAGCCAGCGCCGCCTTCGAGATGCCCAGGAGGATCGGCACGCCGACGGCCGGGCGCTTGCCCTCTGCGATGAGTTTCGCGTTCACCCGCGCCAGCTCCAAGCGGTTGATCAGGTCGCCCGGCAGGTAGTCGCTGTCGCCGGGGGTCGTGATCTGCACGCGATTGGTCATCTTGCGGATGATGATC
>JANWYN010000037.1 GCA_025055235.1 Candidatus Roseilinea sp.
CCTCGCCGCTCTGGACGAGGCTGTGGCTAATTGGGAGCGCATCCTCGGTCATCCCGACTTCCCGGCAGCCGACCCAGGCTTCCGGCTGGCTGCTATGAACGACGCCGGCGGCGCCTTCCTGCGCCGCTACTGGGCGCGCGGTCAGATGGCCGACCTGGAGCGCGCGCTGGCGCTGTGGCAGCAGGCCGTCGCCCTGGCACCGCCCGACGCGCCCGACCGCGCTGCACTGCTCAATAACCTGGCCAACGGCCTCCGCGACCGCTATGCCCGCACCGGCGCCCTGCCCGACCTCGAGGCCGCCATCGAAGCTTCTCAGCAGGCCGTCGCCCTGACCCCGCCCGACGCGCCCGACCGCGCTGGGTATCTCAATAACCTGGCCAACGGCCTCCGCGCCCGCTATGCCCGCACCGGCGCCCTGCCCGACCTCGAGGCCGCCATCGCCCATTGGCAGCAGGCCGTCGCCCTGACCCCGCCCGGCGCGCCCGACCGGCCTCGTTACTTGCTCGGGCTTGGGCAGGTGCTTTTGGAGCGCTACCTGGCGACGAACAATGCCGAAGCCCTGGCCGAGGCAGGGCGCAATTACCGCGAAGCGCTCGCCCGCAGCCTGGCGTCGGCGCCATATCTCCTCCAGCACGTTGCCGATCGCATCCTGGAAGCCGAGCGACGGTTGTTGCAGGCGGACAAGCTGGCCGAGGCGCAGCGATTGGTCGAAGACCTCGCCGCGCTCGTGCCGCCTTTGTTTGCGCCTGTTGAAGACGGCAAGGCTGTGTCGCTGCCGACCGGCAGCGTCTCCGCCTTGCGCGAGGCCTCTGCGACCTACGAGGTGGCCGCCGATTGGACTGCAACAGAGCGGATGTCGCTGGATCTCCTGCGCGACGTGCTCGCCATCGTCTCGGCGGTCGTGGCTGCGCGGCAGGCGCCCGCGCAGGATGCCGCATACGCCACTGCGCTGAAGGCGCTCGAAACCGCCCGCACCTGGGATCGCCGCACCGGCGAGGCCTTCGAGTTGGCCCGCTGGGTGCGCGAGCTGAGCGGCTTTGAGTTCGTCGAGCTGGAGGACGCCGGCGCCTGGCCACCCAGAGTCGCTTATCTGCTGCACCTGGCCGCCCGTTACGAGCGCGATGAGAACTGGGATGCGGCCATCGGCGCCTACCGCCAGGCGCTCGGGCTGCTGGGCGATGCTCAAGCCGGCGGCGAACGCGCCCGCGCTGCCGAGGTGAACTTCCGCCTCGCCGTTTGCCTCAAGCGCGCCGGTGCATGGAGTGAGGCGCTGGAGCGCCAGGAGCAGAACGCCGCCGCCTACAAAGCGCTGGGAGACCTGCGGGGCAAAGCGAACGCCTATATGGAGATCGGGCACATCTATCAGATGATGAACCTCTTTGACCCGGCCTTGCTCTACTATGGCGAGGCGTATTACCTCTATCGCCAAGTCACAGACTCAGCAGCTGACGAAACTGCCCGCCGCGAAGCCGGCATGGGCATGGCGGCGGCCAAGGATGCGCTGGGCGATCTCGAGTTCCAGCTCAAAATGTTGCCTCAGGCGGTCGCCGATCTGGAGGAGGCCCGGCGGCTCTACCTGGAATTGAACTTGCCCGGCAAAGCCGCCGTCGTCGGCCAGATCCTGGACGACGCTCGCGCTCGCACGAGGGGGTGACTATGCGTGAGCCGATCATGGCGCGCCAACGCCGGCTGCTCCGGCAATGGGGGCTGAGCAAGTTCCCGCCTTTTGCCGACGTGCCGCCCAAAGACGACCCCGAACGACTCGCAACGCTGTTCACCGGCCGCGACGACGAACTCGATCTGGCCACCCAGCCGCTGATGCGCGGAGAGAATGTGCTGGTGCGCGGCGCTTGGGGTGTGGGCAAGACCACGTTCATCCTGCAATTGCTTCACGCGCTGGTCGGCGAAGCGCAAGCGGTCAAAGAACGGCTGCTGCCCATCTACATTGACAACTTCCGCGGCGGCACCCTGCAGGAGTTTCATCGCCTGCTGCTCTTCGCACTGGCGACGGCCCTGGCCGACAAGGACGACGACGCTCGAGCCATCGCCGAGGCCATGAAGGGCATCAGCATCAGTCACAACCGCAGCCGGAGCATCAAGGGCAGCATCGAGATCAACCTCTTCACGTTTGGGACGGCCGGCGGCGAGATTGGTCTGGAGAGCGTCGCCGAGCGTCGCATCGGCCTCGACAGCCCCGAGTACTGGATAGACGAATTGCTGCGCCGCGGTCACAAGCGGTATGAGCACATCGTCGTCGCCATTGACGATCTAGACAAGACCGACCCGCGCCCAAACGAGTTCCTCAAGGTACGCACCCTTTTCGACCAAGCCCTGCCCATCCTGCGCGACCAGCGATGCGCATTCATCCTCACCGGACGCACGTTAACCGTGGCCCAGGACATCTACGGTTCCATCCTCGGCCTCTTCAACCGGCAAATTGCGCTGGATCCCTTGCCGCCTGAGGACCTGCGCGCCATCGCCGTCAAGACCCTCAACCTGGTGCGTCATCAGGCGCGGCCCGACGCCCATCCCTTCAGCGATGAGGCCATCGCCCGGCTGGCCGCCTCGTCGTACGTCCCTCGGCATTTCAACCGCAATTGCGCCGATGTGCTCGATGCCGCGGTGCGCTTAGATCGCGACCGGCTCGACGGCGCGGCTTTCGACGAGTGTTTCGTCGAGGCGCAGGCCAAGGTTGCCGCCGAGGTGGAGCCGCAGATCCGGCAACTGCTCTACATTGCCCGCAAGTACGGCGGCATCTCTCAGCAAAACCGCCGGGCCCTGGACGAACTCGGTCTGGGCGATTTCATCGAGATCTTGCCCGTATTGGACTATCTGGTGCAGCGGGACCTGCTAGTGCGGGAGAATACCATCGGCGGCCTGCGCTTCATCGTGTCCTCGCGAGCGGAGAGAGCTGCTCTGCCACCGACGGATGTGTCGGTTGAAAGCTGATCGAGAACCCACACGACACAGCGATCGAAATCGCGCGACGAAAAGCAACATTGCCCTCCGGTAATGAAAGGTCCAATCCGCGAAGGCAGCCCGGCTTTGAGTTGCTGGGCAGAGTCGGTCTGTATCTCACACTACCCGCTTCGCGCCGGCGCGCAGGAGCGCCTCGCGCAGCGCTTGGGCGTGCGCAGCGTCGCGCGCCAGAGCGATCATGTTGCCGCCACGCCCGCCGCCGCTCATCTTCGCACCCAACGCGCCCGCCGCCTGCGCGGCGTCGCACAGTGCGTCCAGCTCCGGGCACGACACGCCGAGCTGCTGCAATAGCACGTGGTTGGCGTTCATGGCGTGGCCGAGCTGCGCGAGATCGCCGCGCTCCAGCGCCTCGCGCGACAGGCGCACCAGCGAGGCGATCGCGTTGAAGTAGCCCTCGATGCGATCCCGATCCCGCTCCCACGCAGCGCGCACGTCGCCAACGGGGATGCGCGTCGGCGTGGCAATGCCGGTGTCGGCGATCACCAGCGGCAGCCCATCGCCGATCTTCACGTCAAGCAGTTCTGGCAGCTCGCCGCGCACGAACCACACCGGCCGCTCGTAGGCGATCACCGTGTTGTCAATCCCGCTGGGCGAGCCGTGATGCAGCTTCTCGACCTCGTAGGCCAGCCGGCTCGCTTCCTCCGGCGATAGCTCGCAGCCGAAATATGCGGCAATCGCTCGCCCGATCGCGACCGATACCGCTGCACCGCTGCCCAGGTTCGCGCCGACCGGAATGTCGGAGGTCACGGTGAGCGTGGCGCGGGGCGGCCGTTGGCCGACGAATTCGAACGCCGCCAGCGCGGCGCGCGCCAGCGGGTTGTGCGTCACGCGTGAGTGGCGCCACAGCGAGACGACGGCGCCGACGTCGGGCGCGACGATCGTGAAGGCATGGCGGCTGGGTTCGATGCGCGCGCGGGCGCGCAGCATGGGCAACGGCAGCGCGATGGCCGGCCGGCCATACACCACGGCGTGTTCGCCGCACAGGATCACTTTCGCGCAGGCGCTGCGCTCGACGGTTACTGCGAGTTCAGCCGTTGCTCTCATGCGATGAGTTGCTCATCCACGATCCGCATTGTACAAACGGCCCGGAATCGTGTATGACCCTTTCCCCTCAACTAACCGCGACGTTGCGATACATCGAGACGCAGCTCGCCGGCTCGCTGGAAGACGACGTTCGCTACAACATGCGCGTCGAGATCGTCAGCGCCGTCGCCTACGGCGTGTTCATGGCGGCGTTGACGTTCATGCCGGCAGTGTTGACCAAGCTGGGCGGCTCACCGGCGCTGGTCTCGGTCTATCTCTCGCTCAGCTACCTCGGCCATATCTTCAGCGGCGTCAGCCTGTTGTTCATGCGCAAGATCGCGCCGAAGACCTTTGCCGTGACGAGCTGGACGCTAGGCCGCATCGTACTCATGCTGGCAGCCTTTGCCGGTGGCGCACCGGCGCTGCTGGCGCTGGCGACGGTGCTGTGGCTGCTGGAGATCGTCCCCGGCCCGGCCTATGCGCGCATCCTGCAGAGCATCTACCCCATCACCCATCGCGGCAAGATCATGGCCCTGGTGCGTTTCGGCATGGCGCTGACCATCCTGATCGCCACCCCGCTGATCGGCCTCGGGCTCGACCAGTTGGGCTATGGCGTCGTCTTCCCGCTCGCCGGTGTGCTCGGCCTCGTCTCGTCGCTGGTGTTCATTAAGATGCGCATCGTCGTCGCGCCGAACGGATCGAATGCCCGCAGCTCGGCGCTCGACGCCATGCGCGTCGTGACCCGCAACCGGCGCTTCATGATGTATCAGCTCGGCGTGGTGCTCTTTGGCCTGGCCGCGCTCGCCGCAAGCCCGATGTATCCGGACGTGCAGATCAACCGCCTGCAGTTGTCGTATACCGATCTCGGTTTGCTCGGCCTAGTGCAATCCATCAGTTGGCTGATCGGCTACTTCGTGTGGGGCCGGATCGTAGATCGCTACGGCGCGCTGTGGTGCATCATGCTCACGTTCGTCATCCAGGCGGTCGCGCCGCTGACCTACGCCTTCGCCACAACGGGATGGATGCTGCTGCCGGCGTTCATCGCCATCGGCCTGGTGATGGCCGGCGGCGACATCGGCTTCACCAGCAGTTGCCTGGAACTCTCCGATCCTGATCGCACCCAGGAATACGCCGTGGCCCAATCCACGATCATCGGCCTGCGCGGCTTCGTCGCGCCCTTTTTAGGCGTGGGGCTACTCGGCCTCGGCGTGGCTCAGCCGGTCGTCTTCGTGATGTCCGGCCTGCTCGCACTGGCTGCCGCGCTCTGCGCCGAACGCGCTAGGCGAATGTGACGGCGTGGGTACAATTTTGGTTACATGGTCGCCGACGCTCGCACCGTATTCAGCCCGGCCGATCCACACATCCGGCAGATTGACCCGTGGCGCGATGGCCGCGCCGTCGCCAATCTGCTGGAGACCTCCTTCCGCGACGAGGCGATGAACGACGACGGCATCCGTCTGATTCATGCCTTGCGCAACTACGGCTTGCTGGATGCGCTGACGTTGGGCGGCTCGACCGGCTTCGTGTGGGTCGAGGAGGGGCAGCTCATCGCCAACGCCTCGGTGCAACGCAATTACACGCGCCGGGATACCTGGATCATCGGCAACGTGGCGACCCAGCCGGCCTATCGTAACCGAGGCATCGGCCGCGCCGTCGTGGAGGCGTGCATCCAATATGCAGCGTCGCGCGGCGCGCACTACATCGCGTTGCAGGCCGACGTCAACAACAAGCCGGCGCTGCACCTCTACGAGAAGCTCGGCTTCCAGCGCCTGGGCGAGGTGACGCACTATCTGCGGCCGGCGGAACTTGACCCGCCGGACGACGAGCTGCCGCGGCGCACGCGCAAGGCCAGATGGTCGGATCGCGCTGCGGTGTGGGCGCTGGCGCAGCGAAACGTGCCCGAGCGCTTTACCTTCGCCGAGCCGTTCGACGCGAACATGTATCGTCTGGGACTGCGCTGGTCGCTGCTGAATGCGCTGAACGGCAACATTGAGCAATGGCGGGTGATGGACGCGGGCAAGGGTGGGGAGTTGCTCGGCGCAGTGCGGACGCGCGCGACCTTCGAGGGCAGCTACCATCACCTCGAAGTGTTGCCAAACGCCAACGCAACCGTCGAGGACGCCGTCCACTTAATCGAGAGCGGCCTACGCCGGCTAGAGGACTACGCGACCAAGCCGGTCTACGCCGCGCACGCGTGCATTGACGAGACGCCGCACGCGGCGCTGCGGGCAGCCGGCTTTCGACCCACGCGCACGCTCGTGCACATGCGGCTCGAGCTCGACGAGTGCGAGGACTGACCCCCGGTCCAACCTATGCCCGAATTGCCAGAAGTCGAAACCGTGGCGCGCGCGTTGCGCGAAGGTGCGCCCAACGGTGCACCACCGCTCCTCGGCCGCACGATCCAATCGGTCAAGGTGCTCTGGCCGCGCGAGGTGGCCAGCCCGTCGCCGCGCGCTTTCGCGCGCCGCATCGCCGGCACGTGCGTGCAGTCCGTCGGGCGCTATGGTAAGTACCTACTGGTCGGCCTCCATCGCCTGTGCGATGAATCGGGCGCGCTCAGCTTGCTCGTTCACCTCAAGATGAGCGGGCGGCTGGACGTCGTCCCGCGCGCGGAGGCGTTCACGCCGCATGCGCGCTTGGTGTGGTTGCTGGATGATGGCTTGGCGCTGCGCTTCGACGACGCGCGCAAGTTTGGGCGCGTCTGGCTGGTCGGTGATCCGGCGCAGGTCGTCGGCAAACTCGGCCCGGACGCGCTGAACATCACGCCCGATGAATTCGCCGCTCGGCTGCGCGCCCGGCGCGGCGCGTTGAAGCCACTCTTGCTTGACCAGGCTTTCATCGCCGGCGTTGGCAATATTTATGCCGACGAGGCGCTGCATCTGGCGCGTCTACACCCCCGACGCACCGCCGCTTCTTTATCGGAGGATGACGTAATGCGACTCTACGAGGCGATCCGGCAGGTTCTGCTGGAGGGTATCGCGGCGAACGGCGCCAGCTTCGACTGGGTATATCCCGGCGGCAACTTCCAGGAGAACTTCAGGGTATACGGCCGAGCCGGCCAACACTGCCTCGCGTGCGGCGCTCCGATTGCGCGGATCGTCGTGACACAGCGCAGCACGCACTTCTGCCCCGTCTGCCAACCCCTGGCCGGCTGATCCCCATTCAGCTTGTGCTAAATTTCACTATCAAAATCTATCTCCCCGAACGCGGTTGCGCATCTCGCCTGCTTTTGATAGAGCGGCGAGCCTAGAATGCTGTCTAGCGACATAGGTGTAGCGCGATAGCGTCTAGGAAGAAATAAGTTGCGTGCGCTTGCCAAGAAAGTGGGTTTCTGCGTGCGTGAGAAGATAACCCAAGTGCGTTTGGGATAAATTTGGGAAATAGCTATGAGACTGATGAAGCCGGCGAGGCCGGTTGGAATAACAGGTTATGGTGCGTACGTGCCGCGGTATCGCCTGGCGGGACAGGCCGTCTCTGAGTTATGGACTAAGGGCAACGTCATCCCGCCGGTGCGCGAGAAAGCGGTGCCGGGGCTGGATGAAGACGTCGCCACGATGAGCATCGAGGCGGCGCGCAATGCGATTGCTCGCGCCGGTTATGCCGACCCTGCATTCAGCCCTGCCGAATTGGGCGCGGTGTGGGTCGGTAGCGAGTCGCACCCGTATGCCGTGAAGCCCACCAGCACCATCGTTGCCGAGGCCATCGGCGCCACGCCCTACACGCAGGCCGCCGATTGGCAGTTCGCCTGCAAGGCCGGCACCGAGGCCATTCAGGCAGCGATCGGGTTCGTCGGCAGCGGCATGGCCGCGTATGCGCTGGCGATCGGCATGGACGCAGCGCAGGGCCGGCCGGGCGACGCGCTGGAATACACCGCCGGCGCGGGTGGAGCCGCCTTCGTGATCGGCCCGGCCGAACGCGCGCTGGTTGAGATCGAGGGGTCTGTGTCGTACGTGACCGACACGCCCGACTTCTGGCGGCGGCAGCACGAGAAGTTCCCGGAGCACGCCGGGCGCTTCACCGGCGAGCCGGCGTACTTCCATCACATTATCTCCGCGGTCACCGCGCTGATGCAGGAGATGAATCTTTCGGCGCGCGATTTCGCCTACGCCGTCTTCCACCAGCCCAACGTCAAGTTCCCGCTCAAGGTGGGCGAGGAACTGGGCTTCACGCGCGCGCAGTTGCGCCCGGGCATGCTGGTCAACGAGATCGGCAACACGTATGCTGGCTCATCTGTCATTGGGTTAACCGCCATTTTGGACATCGCGCAGCCGGGCGAGCGCATCCTGCTGGCGTCGTTTGGCAGCGGCGCAGGCAGCGACGCGTTCTGCTTGCGCGTGAAGAAGGTCGTGCCGGCAAAGGGCGTGTGGACGACGCAGGAGTACGTGCAGCGTCGCACGCCGATAGATTACGCGCAGTATTCGCGGCTGAAGGGCAACTACAAGCTGAATTGATGTGGCTCCGACTCCCCACTCCCGACTCCGCATAAGGTCGGGAGTGGGAAAGTCGGGAGTCGGAAGTGAGCATGCGAGACGTTTCAATCATCGGAATCGGACAGACGCCGGTGGGTGAGCACTGGGACAAGAGCCTGCGCGAGTTGGGCTTCCAGGCGCTCCGCGCGGCGATGAAAGATGCGGGGATCGAGCGGGTTGACGCGCTCTATGTCGGCAACATGCTCTCGGGCGAGTTGACCGGCCAGGAGCACCTCGGCGCGTTGATCGCCGACTTCGCCGGCCTGCGCGGCATCGAGGCGATCAAGGTCGAGGCGGCCTGCGGCAGCGGCGCGGCAGCGCTGCGCGTGGGCTACATGGCCGTGGCCGGCGGCTTGCACGACATCGTCGCTTGCATCGGCGTGGAGAAGATGACCGACCAGCAGAGTAGCACGGTGACCAGTGCGCTGGCCACCGCAGCAGACGCTGAATATGAGGCGCTGCAGGGGTTGAGCTTCGTCAGCATCAACGCGCTGCTGATGCGGCGCTACATGCACGAGTATGGCTACAAGAAGGAGGACTTCGCCAACTTCGCCATCACCGCGCATGCCAACGCGATGAACAACCCGTACGCCATGTTCCACACGCCGATCACGCGCGAGCAGTTCGCGGCGGCCAAGCCGGTCGCCGACCCGATCAATTTGCTCGACTCGTCGCCGATCGCCGACGGCGCGGCGTGCGTGATCCTCGCGCCCACGGCGATTGCCAAGGAGTTCACCAGCAAGCCGGTGCGCGTGCGGGCGACGGCCATCGCCACCGATACGCTGGCCGTGCACGACCGGCGCGATCCACTGTATCTGGAGGGTGGGGCGATCAGCGCGCAGAAGGCCTATGCCATGGCCAACGTCGGCCCGTCGGACATTGACTTGTTCGAGGTGCACGACGCGTTCACCATCATGAGCGCGTTATCGCTCGAGGCGGCCGGCTTTGCGCCGCGCGGCCAGGGCGTCCGGCTAGCCATGGAGGGCGAGATCGGCCTGAACGGCCGCATCCCGATCACCACCATGGGCGGGCTGAAGGCGCGCGGCCATCCCGTCGGCGCGACCGGCATGTATCAGATCGTCGAGGTCGCCGAGCAACTCCGTGAGGAAGCCGGACCCAATCAGGTGAAGAACGCGCGGCTGGGCATGGCGCAGAACATCGGCGGCAGCGGCGCGACTGTTGTAACCACTATTCTTGAGCGGATCTAGCGTCTTTCATCGGTCATCTTTCATCTTTCGTTGGATCCTGTGCAGAGCAAATGAAAGATGAAAGATCGAAGATGAAAGATTTGGAGAGATGAAACGATGGAAGTAGCACGATTCTGGAGGACAACCGGGCAGCGCTACCGGCTGGTCGGGGAGGTGTGCCCGAACTGTGGCAAGCGCATCTTCCCGCCGCGCGACGTATGCCCCGTGTGCGAGAAGGAGGCGCGGACGCCGTTCACATTCAGCGGCAGGGGCGAGGTGTATTCCTATAGCACCATCCACGTCCCGCCAGAGGGCTTCGAGAAGTTCGCGCCCTACACCGTGGCGTTGGTGCGGCTGGCCGAAGGCCCGCTGGTCACGGCGCAGCTCACCGACGTGGACGAGGACGAGATCTACATCGGCATGCCGGTGGAGATGGTGACGCGCGTGCTGCGCGAGGATGGCGAGCGCGGCATGCTGGTGTACGGTTACAAGTTCCGGCCGGCGAGACCGGTGCGCGACGACGCGCCGCAAGCCGCTGCCGAGCCGGCGCGCGTGCCAGAACCGGCAAAAGGCATGCTGGCCGAGGCCCGACCGGCGGCTGCAGAGGCAGTGATGGCGTGACCGGTTTGGCGGGCAGCCATGCAGGACTGCCCCTTATTGCGCAGTAATGTAAAAGAGACGGGATACAGTCCCGTCTCTTTTTACGCCGGCGGCAGGCGTGAGCCGCAGCTTCGGCAGAATTTCTCCGTGCCCAAAATGGGCGCGCTGCACGTTGGGCAGACGCGCCGGAGGGTGGGCGAGGGTGACGATGGCGGCACCGGCGCGGGTGCAGGTGGGGGCGAAACCTTCGGCGAAGGCGCCTGCGGCGGAGCGGGAGGTGGCGCGGCGACGACGGGCGACGGCTTCACCGGCGCAGGCGTGACCGCAGCGGGCGGGGGCACTGCTGGTGCAGGAGCCGGCGCAGGCGGAGGCGGCGGAGCCGGTGGCGGCTCCGGATTCAACCGTTGCGTCGGTTGAATCGGCCCGGCGGCAGCCGGCGCCAGGTAAGGATTCGGCGTGATCGGCATGCCGTTCGCAGCCACCTGTGCCTGGAGCATGGCGGCTTGGGCGATTTGGCGCGGGTTCAGGCCGGGCTTGCGCGCGGCGAGCGTCGCACCGAGCATGGCGACCACCGCGCCGACCAGGCCCACGATGCTGGCGATCACCGGCGTGCGCGTGTCAATCAAGTTGATCACCCCAACGCGCAGTTCCGGCAATTTGTCGTTCACCGAGACGCCGAGCCCGGGGAAGCCGGCAGCGTTTTGTGCCAGCGACGCATTGATCACTGCGTCCAGCCGCTCGCTCAAATAGATCATCGCGCCGGCTGTGGCGATGGAAGCCAGCAACGTGAGCACGATAAGTGTGACGCCTTTGAGCAACTGCTCGCCGAAGTATCCCCGGCTAAACGACACGATGATCGCCATGAAGAGCGCCAGCGCCGGCAGCACGAAGAATGCCACCTGGAACGGCATGACCAAGCCGGGGAGCGACTCGGTTTGGGCGGCGAGATCGCGGATATAGCCCTGCTGTCGCTCTCCAACGTCATATTGGCCGATCAGGCGGTCGCCGCCTTCCTGCTGTTGGAGTTCGCCGATGAGCACAGCGATCTTCGCCGGAATCGTCGCCAGGCCGTTCGCCATCATCAGCGCCTCGTAGCCTGTGACGTTCATGAAGATCGGCTGGCTATCGGCCGTCAGGTTGATCTGCAGCCGGGCGAAGGTGCGCGTCGGCAGCCACATCAAGACGGCCATCGCCAACACGACGGTGATGCACCCTAGCGCGCAGATCAGGTTGTTGATGAAACGAATCACTCCCACAGCCCCGATTTTAAACTGCTATGGCGGGTTGCCAGTGACGATGACGTAGTAGCGGCGCACCGGGAAGGCTTGCTGATCGCGATGGCTGGTTTCGGCTTCGTTCGGCGCGACGAGCGCGTTGCACGGGCGGTCTTTGGCGCGCGCGCTGGTCATCGCCACGCGGATATCCACGACCACAGTGTTAGTGTCGCCGCGCGGTGTGACGCGAGCGTGGATGTAGTGCTGCTTGCCCGGCTCCCAGTTCAGGAAGTATGACTCGGCGACGGGGTAGGTGATAGGTGTCTGTGACGGCCCGCAGGTGGCATACGACACCATCTGGTTGCAGCGGTTCTTGGGCGTGATCACGCGGGCATAGGACGCGGTGCTGAACACGCAGTTGTCCGGCTCGACGTTGACGATGTTGTTGTCCACGTTGAGCAGCTCGATGGCCTCGGCTTCCTGGAAGGAGATGGTGATCGAGCCGGCGTCGGCCGTGGCGCCGCCGGCGTTGCTGCCCCAGACGATCACGTCGAACGCTTGGCCGGGCCGGATGGTGCCGGGGACGGCGACGCCGTCAATGCGCGGCTGAGGCAGGTTGCCCGTACCCTTGCTCGGTGCCAGCACGATGACGACCGTCGGCGACGGCGTCGGTGTCGGGCTGGGCGTAGGCGTCACGGTTGGCGTGCGCGTCGGTGTCGGCGTGGGCGTTTGCGTCGGCGTCGGCGTCGCCGTGGGGGTGCGCGTCGGTGTGGATGTCGGCGGTGTCGTCGGTGTGGGTGTCGGTGGTGTCGTCGGTGTCGGTAGTGTTGGGGGTGTCAGCAGTGTCGCCGGTGTTGCAGTGGCCTCGCCGGCGGTGGGCGGGACGACCAGCGCTTCGAGCGGCGTGGGCGTAGCCCTGGGCGTATTGGTGGGACGCGGCGTCGGCGTGCTGGTCGGCCTGGGTGTAGCAGTATCGGTCGGCGCCGGCGTGGCCGTCGGTATGGGCGTATCGGTCGGCGCCGATGTGCGCGTTGGCATCGGCGATGTGCCGACGATGGGCTCGGCTGTATCCGCGCTGGCCAGCGCCGACGCGCCGGGCAGCGCATCCGGCAGCGTAATCCCGAACGCGCTGCTCAGCATCAGCCCAATGCCGACGCACAGCAGCATGCTGACCACGACGGCGGTGAAGCCCAGGCCGATCCGCGCCCGCTTGCTGAGCGAGGCGATCCCTTTGCGATGCAGCGCCTTGCGGAATTCCTCAACCGTCTGAAAACGTTTGCTGATCTCGACCTGAGTTGCTTTGGCGATGGCGTCGGCGACGGCGGGGCTGACGGCTTTCAAGTCGCCGTGCACGCGGTCGGCGCGCGGCAACACGAACGGCGTCAGGCTCGGGTCGTAGCCGGTCAGGGCGTGGAGCAGGGTGGCGCCCAGCGAATAGATGTCGCTGTAGGGGCCGGTTTGGCCCTTGCCGTGCTGCTCCGGCGGCGCGTAACCTGCCGTGCCGAACGGCTCGGTGTCCGACGTCTTGCCCTGTTTGAACGTGCGAGCGATGCCGAAGTCAATCAGCTTGATCCGGTCGCCGGCGGTGAAGATGATGTTGCTGGGCGTGAGGTCGCGGTAGATCACCGGCGGCGATTGCGTGTGCAGGTAAGTGAGCACGTCGCAGAGCTGGTCGGCCAGATCCAGCACCTGCTCCTCCGGAAGGCCATACCACTGGCCTACCATGCGCTCGGCCAGCGTTTCGCCCTGGATGTACTCAGTAACCAAGATGGGCTTGTCATCCTCGGTGACGAAGTAGTCTATAACCTGGACGATGCCGGGATGGCTGAGCTGCGACAGCATGCGGGCCGTCGTCTCGAATTGGCGCCGGGCAGCTTCGGCGTCGGAGGACATGCCGATGCCGAGCTTGAATACCTTGACCACGACTTGCCGGTTGAACGTGCGCCTGTCGGCAGCCAGGTAGATCGTTGATTGCCCTCCGTCGGCCATCCAGCGGAGGATTTCGTAACGATCGTTGAGAATCGTTCCCGGGGTCAGCATCTACGTTGGGCAATTGTCGCACAACGAGTTGGCGCGGCCGGCGCGTTTCAAGGTGTGACGCACTCGGCGCCGGGGATCGGGATGCATTGCCGCTCGATGACGCTGAGCACTGCGGTGGGCTGCGGCGACGGTGGTGCAGGCGGCTGTGCTTGTGGCGGCTCCGGCGATGGTGCGGTTGCCGTCGGCGTCGGCGTGAGCGTAGGCCGCGGCGTCGGTGTGTCCACAAACACCGGCCGGCGCGTAGGCGTAGGCCGCGGCGTTGGCGTATCTACGAAGACTGGCCGGCGCGTTGGTGTAGCTGCGATCGCTCTCGTCGTGTTTGTGACCGCCGTCGCAGTGGAAGCCGGCGCCGGCGAGGGCGTCCAGGTTGGCGTGGGCAGCGGCGTCTCCGTCGGTGTCGGTGAAGGCGGCGCGGTAGGCGTCGGCGAAGGCGTCCAAGTTGGTGTTGAGGTTGGCGCAGGCGTCTCCGTCGGTGTCGCCGTGGCGGTTGGCTCGGGCGTCGGGGTTGCGGTCGGCGTTGGGGTTGGGACGGGCGTCGGCGTCGGCGAGGGCGTGCCGGCCGGCCCAACGACTGCTGCCAGCGTCGCAGCAGCCGTGGGTACCTCAGTCAAGCTCAGCACCGCGGTGGGCTGCACGTTGCCGGGCAGCACGACCGCAGTCGCATCGTCGTTCGTCGAGTCGCCGGGCAGTGTGCCGAGCGCGCTCGCTAACATCAGGCCGATGCCGCCGCACAGCACGAACATCACAAAGGCCAGCCCGGCAATTGCGCCGACATATGCGCCGCGGATGGGCGTGCGGCCGATGCTGATGTCGGGCGAGCGACGGCGAGCGCGCCGGATGTCGCGACGAAATTCCTCGACCGATTGGTAACGCTCGGTGATATCCAAGCGCGTCGCTTTCTCGATGGCATCGGCCAGCGCCGGGCTCACCTCTTTTAGGTCGGGGTGGATGAGATCGGCGCGCGGCAGCATGAACGGCGTCAGGCTGGGGTCGTAGCCGGTCAGCGCATAGAGCAGCGTCGCGCCGAGCGAGTAGATATCGCTGTAGGGGCCGGTTTGTAGGTTGCCGTATTGCTCGGGCGCGGCGTAGCCTGTCGTCCCCAGCGGCTCGGTATCCGACGTCTTGCCGACCTTAACGGTGCGCGCGATGCCGAAGTCAATCAGCTTGATCCGGCCGGTCGGCGAGATGATGATGTTGCCCGGCGTCAGGTCGCGATAGATGACCGGTGGCGTTTGGCTGTGCAAGTAGCTGAGCACGTCGCACAACTGCTCGGCGATGTCGAGGACTTGCTCTTCCGGTAAGCCGAACGCCTCCAGTTGCATGCGGTGCTGGAGCGTCTCGCCCTCGGCATATTCGGTGATCAGCAGCGGCACGTCTCCGTTCAGCACATACTCGATCACCTGGATGATGCCGGGATGATGGAGCTGGGCCAGCATGCGCGCCGACGCTTCGAACTGGTGCAGCGCGGCCTCGCGCGAGGCCGGCGTGCCCGCCCCGATTTTGAACTCTTTCACCACCACGCGGTGGCCGAACGCCCGCTCGTCTGTGGCAAGGTAGACGATGGATTGCCCGCCCTCAGCGATCTTCTCGACGATGCGGTAGCGTCCGTTGATGAGCTGGCCGGTGATGAGCATGGCGGGTGGGTGCGGCGCGGGCGCGCCTTTCGTTCAGTAGCCCGCGTCGGGCGCTGGTCAACTTTGCATATCGAAGGTGACGACGCACCGGCCGAGCTCGATCCGGTCGCCCGGACACAACAGGACGGGTTGCCCGGTCTCGATGCGCGTGCCGTTGATCTTCGTCCAATTCGTCGCTGTGATGCTGATGATTGTTGGCTGGTTGCCGGCGGTCAGCATGATCCGCGCATGTCGCCGCGACACCGTGCGATCCGGATCGTACGGCGTCAGGTCAATGTCGGGGTGGATGTTGTTGACGGGGTCTTCCCGGCCGATCAGCCAGGTGTTCGCCTGGTTGGGTGGAAAGTGAATGATCGTGCCGTTGTTGCTGATCAGCCGCAGCGCAGTGCTCACGACCGGCTCGGCCGGCCGCTCGACAGCAGGGCGCACCGGCACGACCGGCTGAGGCGGTGCCGACACGACTTCCAGCGGTGCGCCGCATTCCCCGCAGAACTTGCTGCCGGCCGGGTTGATGTGTCCGCACTGCGCGCAGGTCAGATTGACGACCGTGAGCACCGGCTCGGACAATCGCGTCCCGCACCGGTTGCAAAAGTGAGCCCCTTCAGGCTGCTCTGCACCACAATTCGGGCAAATCATCTTGCATTCTCCCCAACTCGATAGCCCCCTGAGCTTCGGGCGCCGTTACTGCTCCTCCGGCATCTGATTAGTCGTTCGGCAACCGTTCAGCCGCACGCCAAAACGATGTTGCGGCGCCGGCGTGCGGCTCTACAAGTATTCACCGAAAGTTGCCTGCATGTTGCCAGGGGCTTACGAGTTCAACCGTTGTGTCCTCCGGCCTTGTTGGAAGATCAGCTTGGTCATGCCGACCTCGATCTCGGCGTCCTCCGGCAGCGGCGTGCGCGTCTTGATCGGGAGCGGCAACCGGTTCACGCGCGTGCCGTTGGCGGTGCCCTCGTCGAGGATGTAGAACTGCTGTGTGACCGGGTCGCGCGTGATCTGGAAGTGGCGGCTCGACACGTAGGGGTCGCTCATCAGCACGACCTCGCACTGCGAGGGGTCGCGGCCGACCCATACGGTGTCCGACCCAACCGGCAGCGACGCGCCGGTCATCGGCCCGGCAACCACCTTGAGTTCGGCGATCGGTTGGCGGTTCAGGCCGAGCCGCTGGGTGACCATGCGGATGCCGCTTTGTACGCTCTTCGACATGTTGGCGCGCAGCACGGCAAACTGGTCGCTATAGCGGCGGTTCATGATGATCAGCGCCACGATCAGGCCGAGCGTGACGAGCGCCAAGCCGCACAGGGTGGCGGCCAGGGCGGTGTTCTGGCGTAGCCACTGGTCGAACGACGGCGCTTCGGTCGGCACGAAGGGCACGGCCGGCACGGAGGCTACTTGGAGCGTCGTGCGCACCGATGGGCTGTTGCTCGTCGTCTCGAGATACGAATCCGTTGCGATGGCCTGGAAGGCATAGGGAAGCGTCTTGGTCACGACGCTGCGGTCTTCCTTCGGCGGCTGCCAGACCAGCTCGTAGGGTGGGGCGTCCACCCGACCGATGGATGTGCCGTTGGCGAAGAACTCGACGCTGACGTTGCGGACTCGACCGTCGGGGAAGTCCACCTGCGCGGTGATCGTAATCGGCGGCGCGGGCTCGGCGGTCTCCTGGAAGAAGGTTTCGCCTTCCGGCGGCGCGAGCAGCTTGACCGTGGGTGGCCTGAGCGTGGATGCGAAGCGCACCTCCGCCGTGTCGCTGCCCAGTTGGGTGTTCACCGTCAGCCGCGCCGAGTGCTCGCCGGCCGGCTTGATGCTGGTGAAGCGCAAGATGTATTGCGAGCGCTGCGAGTCTACGCGGTTGTACATGGCGCGCAGTTGCTCTTCGGCCTGCGCCAGCGGCACGCTCGAATCCAACAGCACGTAGCCGCCGTTGGTCTGCGCCGCTAGTGCGCTCATGTTCGTGAACTCGCGCGGGCTGCGCTGGTTGACCTGCACGGCGAAGATCGAGACGCCGGCTTCGTTGGCCCGCCGTAGGATGTCGCCGCGGATGCCTTCGTCGCTGAACTTGTTGTCGGCGCCGTCGGAGAACAGCAAGATGATCTTGCGGCGCTGGTCGAGCGCTTCGCGCGTGGCGGCGTCGGGGTTGCGCGTCAGCAGGTTAAGCGCCTGGTTCAGGCCGTCGAACAGCGCCGACGTGCGCTCCACCGGCAACTGGGGGATCGCTTCCAGCCGCGAAGTGATTGCGCCGAGGTCGTTGGTCGGGGGGACGAGTGCGGCGATCTTGTTGTCGCCGGTGCCGGTGGTGACGACGAGGCCGACGTAGTCTTTGCCGCCGCTGCTCGCCGAGATTGCCTGCATGAACTGCTGCGCGACGCGGCGGACGTTCTCGGTGTTGACCACGTTGTAGTCGCGCGTGTTGTTGAGGCCGGCTAGGTCGGCGACGATCACCGCGCCGATGCCGGCATTGTCGGATTCGACGCTGGTGATGGGGATCGGGCTGTTATCGGCCAGGTTGGTAAGCGTGAAGTTCTGGGCCGTCAGGCCGGTCGCGGCGCTGCCGTCCGGCCACACCACCGACGCCGTCATCGTGTAGTCCGGCGCGCGTGTGCTGTCCACCTGCTTCACTTCGAGCGTGGGGCCGCCGGTTTGTGCGGCAGCCGAGTGCGGAAGGAGTGCGGTGCCAAAGATGAGCGAAGCCAGCGCGGCGATCACAGGGGCGCGCTGCCAAGTCAGTTTGATCATTTCTACCTTCTTGAGCATTTCTTCTCAGCTACTATTTATGCATAGGCCGGCGCCACTTTGGCGTGCTCGCAGGGTTCATTCGCTGTTGCACGCAGTTGCAGAGCGCCTCTCCGTCTCAAGCGATCGAGCGAGTGCTGAGACCTCAGAAAACTACCAGAGATGTGCATAGCAACCTGACATGAACATGACGGTTCTTGCACATTGCGACGTTGATTCTAACCAAATACGTTTCTCACAAAAACCTGCCGATCGCGACGGCGATATTATCCTCGCCCCCGTTGGCGTTGGCCAAGTCTACGAGGCGATCGCAGGCGATCTGTGCATTTGCAGAAAAGATTAACACATCCCGCATCGCCTCATCACGCACCATTTCCCACAGCCCATCCGAGCAAACCATCAACCAATCGCCCGGCTGGAGATGCACCGGCTCGTGCGCGTCGGAGATGCCGGTCTTGGGATCGCCCAGCGACCGGTAGATCAGGCTGCGCTCGGGATGAGTGTAGCGGTCTTCGTCGCGCAGCACGCCGGCGTCCACCAGCGACTGGACGAGCGAGTGATCCTTCGAGAGGCGGATGAGCGGGCCATCTTCCTGCGAGCGCCACAGGTAAATGCGGCTGTCGCCGACGTTGCCCAGGTAGGCCTTATCGTCCACCACCAGCGCGAAGGCCAATGTGGAGCCCATCTGATTCCCGCGGCGGCTGCCCTCGGCGACGATCAGGTCGTTGATGTCTTTGACGGTGTGCAGCACCCAGGCATTGATCTCGGCCGGCGAGAGTTTTTTGCCCGAGGCAAACAACCGCTGCGCCGCTTCCACAAGGGCGCGGATGGCAAGTTCGCTGGCGACTTCGCCGGCCTCCACGCCGCCCATGCCGTCGGCGACGGCCAGCAGGATGGGTTTATGCCGCGACTTACCATCGCCCGACGGCGAGCCGGGCGTGATCTCGATGGCGCACACGTTGTCCTCGTTTTCGGCGCGCAACATGCCGGTGCTCGTTGCATGGCCGAGTTCGGCTTCTAGACCGTCGCCGTGGTGGGCGGCGTCGGCCTTGGCGCGCCGCAGCCCGCCCAACAGCATCGCCGCGCTGATCCGTTCGTGCGGGTCGGCGGCCCGGCGCAGCGCATAGCGCACGTGCGACTGCGCCTCGACCAGCCGGGTGTGTGCGAGCGCCGAACACAGCGCGCGCACGTCGGCGTAGGCCGCCTCGGGGTCATCCTCCAGCAGGACGAGTGCGCCGAGGTTCCGCCAGTGCGCGCCGCTCGCGTTCACGCCGATGTGCCGCAGCACAGCATCGTCGTCGGTTAGGCCGAATGCCACGCCGCACTGGTGCAGCACGTCCAGTCCCTCCACCAGTTGTTCGAACCACGCTTCCCACTGGCGCTTCGATTGCTGGTTGAGCCACGCTACGCTCATCAGGTCTGGCGCAACCACCTCCGGCACATAGTAGCGGACGACGCGGTCGAACCAGCTCATCTCGAACATGGGCAGCAGGCGCGCCACGTAGGGCGTCGGCTTTTGTTCGAGCTGTTCGCTCAGCGTGATCACGCCGGCGAGGTCGAGCGGCGCCAGTCCTTCGTGCAGCAGCAGGCGCGCCGAGCCATCGGCGACAATGGCCTCATACGTGCGCGACCGGCTGTTCGCGTGCGAGCCTTCGTCGAACGCGGTGATGACATACGACGTGTTGCGCGTCGCGTCGGTCACGTATTCGCCGATCGGCAGCGGATCGGACGCCGTGGAGAGCGTGGAAGTGGAAAGGGCCATCAGGGACGCACCACCCGTCAATTTTGCAACATGAATTGAAAGACGGCTTGCTGTGATTTGCCCAGCGCGATAGTTGCACCGGAGCGCAGGCGGTTGTGACGCGAGCGCCGGCCATCCACGAACATGTGCTCGCCTTCGAGCAAGCGCGCCTCCCACATCCCATCCGGCGCGCGGAAGATCTCGGCGTGGTCTTCGGCCAGGTCGGCTACAGACTTACCGGTAATGCGATACCACGATGTGCGGCCCAGACGAATCGGCTCGTTCAACGGAAAGCGCTTGTTGCCGATTAGGAGGTAGGCCGAGGGCGCCTTGGGCGAGCGCCGGCGTGAGAACAAGCCGAACAGACCGGCCAGGCCGCCGATCCCCACCAACGCGGCGTCGGCAGCCGAGATGACATCGTGCGACGAGAGTGGCGCGATCATTTGTTGAACGACCTGCCGAAGATGCTCGTCACGAACGATCGCTGTGGGCCGAAGACGATCGCTGCCAGCGCACCCGACGCGCCTTTCTCCTTCGCTATGGCCAGCAAGCGCTGGACAGCGCTCTGCGGGCTGCGCGAATACACGGTCAGCGCGATGTCGTATTCATCCAGCTTCTCGCTCACCGACGATGTGCAGATCAACAGGCTGTCTTCCGGCTCCAGCTTGCGCTGGGCGGTGGGCTCCATGCGGATGGCGTCAATGCGACCGCTAGCCTGGACGCAGTAGCAGCGGATCGCGCCGGCGCCGATGCCGTACCATTGATTGCCGACGACAGCGGCGATCACCACCGGTGCACGTGCGGACGCTTCGGCGCCTTGCAACTGGCCCTTGAGCACGCGGTTCGCTTTGTCGAGCGTGGCGCGCAGGGCAATCAGCCGATCTACGTCGGGCGGAACTTCCTCGTAAGCCTTGATGATCTGTGCCATTAGGCTCTGGCTGGCCGGTGGATCGCCGCCGGCGTCGGCGATGGCCATCAACAGCCCGCGCTGCGAGTCCAATGCAGCGCGCGCGTCGGCGTGCGGGCCCGATGGGTAGACGGCAGCGCCGAACGCGCCGCCGAACGCGCTCCAGCCCGGCTGTCCGCCGGAGCGCAGTCGTGTACGAAACTGGTCGAATGTTTGTCGGCTGAGCACAGGCCGAGTTTAACTCGGTCTGGGGAGATGTTCAACGGTTGGTGCGCGCCTACAGGAACAGCGCTTCACTCGTCCCGCGCACGTCCAACTCGAACTCGATCTCCTGGATCGGCGGCTTGCTAT
This sequence comes from Candidatus Roseilinea sp., assembly GCA_025055235.1. GTDB lineage: Bacteria > Chloroflexota > Anaerolineae > J036 > Brachytrichaceae > JAAFGM01. The sequence continues at coordinate 20,876 of JANWYN010000037.1, forward strand.
ACATCCAGTGCACGCCGTAGCGCGCCGCCGGGCCGATGCGCGCGAACACGGCGCCATCGAGATAGCCGCCCTCCACGTGCGCCGTGTAGAGGTTGACCTGAGTGGCGTCGTCCCACGTGACGCCCAGCGCTTTCAACGTCCCTTCGATGGACGCCATGACGAACTCGGCCTTCTCGCGCATGGCGTCGGGCGTGGTCTCGCCGACGCGCACGATGGACTCGCGGGTTGGTGGGCCGTCTTTCAATTCGCCCGCGCCGGAGACGATGAACGCCTTGCGATCGTCGGGGCGCGTGTGCGGCGCAGTGTAGGTGAAAGCGAACAGCCCGGGCTCGCTCGGGGCGATCGCGGCCGGGAGCGGCGCGACGTTGGTGCGGGTCATCGTCGCGCGACCGTCCTGCCGCAGGCCGTATTGGTCGAGCAGGGCGATGTAGGTTTTGTTGAACGCGCCGAAGCCCTCGAACGTGAGCGGCTGCGGCACGCGCACCTCTGCGCCGCATAGCGCGGCCATCGGGCGGCCAACGCTGGTCAGGTGACGCTGGATGGCCTCGAACGCCTGTGCCACGGGGATCACGCGACGAAAGGCGGCGTGGATCAGCGTGAATCCCGCGTCGGCGATCACGCCTCGGCAATACGTGCCGCTGCCTTCGAGATAGGAGAAGTTACCTTCAGGTCTGTGGATCATGGATGTTGCTCGTGTCTGGGATATGTGTGCAATATAGCGCGTGAGACGCAAGACGTAGGACGCAAGACGCAGGACGTAGGACGCAAGACACAAACGTATACGCGACGCGCCTCACGTGTGCCGCCCGCGTGCCTCGACGCGGAAGCGCTCGATGTTGCCGTTGTCGGCGACCGTGACGTAGGCCGTCCGGCCGTCCGGCCCGCCGAACGTGATGTTAGTGCATTGCGCGCCGTGCAACTGAACTTCCAGCAACAGCTCGCCGCGCGGCGACACCTTGGCAACGGTGCCTTTGCCCCAGCGCGTGATGTAGAGGTTGCCTTCCACGTCGCAGCGCATGCCGTCCATTGCGTAGTCGGGAAACTGGATGAGCAGGCGCTTGTTGCTGATCTCGCCCTGCGGCGAGAGGTCGTAGGCCCACACGTTGCGCTGCACGGTCTCGTTGACGTAGAGCGTCCGGCCGTCGGGCGAGACTTCGATGCCGTTGGTCGTGCCCATGCCGCGCTCGAGTAGGACGAACCGACGGTCGTGGCCGATGCGCCAGATCTGTCCGTCGCCGCGCGCCCAGTTCGGGTCGCTAGCGAACACGATGTCGTCGTCAGTAATGCAAATGTCGTTAGGCTGATTGGCCGCCGGCTCGTGCGCATACACGCTGATCGCGCGCGTGGCCATATCCACCTTCAGGATGTTGTGGTTGGTGTAGTCGGCGATCAGCATATCGCCCCGCGACGTGAAGCGGATGCCGTTGCCAATGCTGCCGTCCGGCAGCTCGACGAAGATGCTGCACTCGCCGTCGGGCGTGACCTTGCCGATGGTGCCCTGGCGTGCAAAGTTCACGGCGTAGATGTTGCCCTCCCGGTCGCAGGCCGGCCCTTCGATGCCGTCGGTGAAGCCACCGCGCGGCGTGAACTCGGTTGCCACGTAGAGATCTTCTGCCACAGATGCCTCCGTTTTACCCGGCCAGCAAGTCGGCAATGGCCACCGGCTGGCCGGACGCGATGCTCTTGTTTGCGCCGACGCCGATCAGGATGCTCATTGCGCCGGCGCGCGAACCGGCCATGTGCCCCAGCGGGTCGGGCATCGGCTTGCCGCCGAACAGGCGCTCCAGCAGCAGCGGGTCGCCGCCGCCGTGCCCGCCCTCGGCGGCGGGTATCTCGCGCACGGTCAGGTTGCCTTGCGCGTCGAAGAGTTTGATCGTCTGTTGCTGCCGGCCGGCCGACGGCCCGCTCTCGATTTCCTCCAACTCCATACGCCCGCGTGTGCCGGTGAGGCTGGCGCGCCAGCCCTCGTAGGGCGAGTAAGCCACGAGCGAGTAGGCCAGTTGCGCGCCGCCGGCGTAGCGCACGCACACGCTCATCGTGTCGTAGATGTCAATTTCATCGCTGAAGACGCAGCGGTCGCGGAAGTAGCCGTCGTATTGCTCGGCGTCGAAATACAGCGCCTTCAGCACCGGGTCGCCGGCATAGTCCACGTAGAACTCGCACGTCCGGGCGTAGTCGCACGCGCTGCAGCGCTCGCCGCGCTCGGCACGCGTGGGGCCGTAGAACCGGCGTGCGCCGAACGCGAATACGCGCTCCGGCTCGTCGTCCAGCCACCAGTTCACCAGGTCGAAGTGATGCGTGCTCTTGTGCACCAGCAGGCCGCTGCTGTTCTCCATGCGCCGGTGCCAGCGCCGGAAGTAGTCTGCGCCATGTTTGCGGTCGAGGATCCACTCGAAGTCCACGTTGAGCACTGTGCCCAGCGCGCCGGAGCGGATGATCTCCTTGGCCAGCGTGACGTAGGGCATGAAGCGGTAGTTGAAGGTGACGGTGACCGTGCGGCCGGTGCGCCGTTCGGCCTCCAGGATGGCACGGCACTTCTCGTCGTCAATCGTCATCGGCTTCTCCGTGATGGCGTCGCAGCCAGCCTCCAGCGCGCGGATGATGTACTCGTGGTGGTAGCGGTCCACGGTGGTCACGATCACGCAGTCCGGCCTGGTCTCGCGCAACATCGCGTCGAAGTCGTCGAAGACCGGCGGATGCGTCGTATGCTCGCTCAGCAGGCGGGCGCGGTGCGGGTTCACGTCGAACACGCCGGCGATGCGCGCGGTGTCGCGGAAGCGCTGGGCAATGGGGATGGCGAACATGCCGATGGCGCGGCTGCTCGCGCCGGCAAAGGCGTAGGACTTCATGATTGCCGATTGTGCTGTGGATTGTCCTGCAGCGTAATCCGCAATGCAACCTCGGCATGGTCGCACTCATGCACTCCAGGCGTCGCGCAAGAAGCGCACCCAGTTGCGGAACATGATCTTCTCGATGTCGTCACTGCTGTAGCCGCGCTCGGCTAGCAGGCCGGCCAGCTTTTGCAGGTCGGCGATGGTATCGAGGTCGCGCGGCGATTGCTCGCGCCCGAAGCCGCCGTCCAGATCAGAGCCGATGCCGGCGTGGTCGGCGTTCCCGGCCAACTGGCACACGTGGTCAATGTGATCCACCACTTCGCGCATCATCACCGGATTCGGATCGGTCAGGTTGTTCATCGCCGCCCACTGCCAGCCGTCGCGCACCATCACCACATCGAACGACGCGCCGATCACGCCGCCGCGCGCGATGATGAGCTTGAGCTGTTCGTCGGTGAACTGGCGTTGCATGCGCGCGATGGCGCGGCAATTCTGGTGGCTGGCCAGCAGCGGGCCGTCGTAGAGGCGCACGGCTTCCCAGAATGCCTCGTCGCTCAGGTGGGTGCAATCGAGTGCGATGCCCAGCCGGCGCATCTCTCGCAGCAGGGCCGGGCCGATGCCCTCGGTGAGGCCGCGCGCCGTGCCGGTGCCGCCGGCGTAGCGGTTGGGCCCGTAGTGCGCCGGGCCGAGCAAACGCAGCCCCAGCGCGTGCCAATGCGCCAGCTCCTCGGGTGCGGTGATCGGGTCTGCGCCCTCCATCGAGATTACAAAGCCGAGCGGTGCCCGCACCCCTGACCCCTCTCCCTCAGAGAGCGGGGCTGAGGTGAGGGCCGACCATTCCGCTACATGTCGCTCGAGTTGTTCGACCTTCTCGATGATGCGCACCTCGCCCTGCTGTTCAAGTGCACGATAGTAGGCGAGCTGGCCTTTGGCGATGGCGTGCGCCTGCGCCACCGAGCCGTACTCGATGCCGGGCGAAGGGCGACCCGAAGCGCGCGCCAGCATCGTGGCAAAGCTCAGGAAGACGCGCCCGCGCCGCATGTCGGGCAGCGCGACGGTATTCATCGCCCGGCTCTTGCCCGTCATCGGCGCTTCGATCTGGCGAATGACGTGCACGGGCAATTGCAGGTCGCGCTCGAACGTGAGCGCGTTCCAGGCAAGGTCGAGGTGTGCGTCGGCGATGAGCATGACCAGCCCTCACTCGTGCATCGCTGCCAGCACCTTTCGCGCAGCGCGCACGGCGAAGTCAACGTCGGCTTCGGTATGCGCGGCGGAGAGGTACCACGTGCCGCGGCTGAGGATGCGCACGCCCTCCTCTTGCAGCCCGTACACGAACCGGCCAAGCTTAGCTTTGTCGAATGCGAGCGTGTCGCGCATGTCGCGCGCGCAAGGCAGCGACGTAAACGCCAGGTTCAGCACCGGCCCCGGCCCTTGCACCAGCACGTCGTGGCCGGTCTCGCGCGCGGCCTCGCGCAGGCCGGCCTGCAGGCGCTTGCCCAGCCGGTGCAGCTTGTCGTGCACCCGCTCGCGCTGCATCACCTCGATGGTCGCCTTGGCCGCGGCGACGCTGGGGTTACCGGCGTTGGCCGTGCCGGCGTGGATCACTCGGCCTTCGGCGATCGGTTGCATCCACCGGCGTTTGCCCACGATCGCACTGATCGGATAACCGTTGGCCATGGCCTTGGCGAAAACGGCTAGATCCGGCGTCACGCCGTAGAACGCCTGCGCTCCCCCCAGGTGCACGCGAAAACCGGTGATCACCTCGTCGAAGATCAGCGCGATGCCGTAGTGGTCACACAGCGCGCGCAGGCCTTCTAAGTAGCCCGTCTCCGGCTCGATGCAGCCGGTGTTGCACATGATCGGTTCGGTGATGATGGCAGCGATATCGTCGTGATGCTGCGCTACCGTCTGCTCGACCGGCGCGAGGTCGTTCCACGGCAGAAGGATGAATTCGTCGCGCGCGTTTGGCGGCAGCCCTTGCGTCCACGGCAGCGGGATAGGCGCTTCGCGCGGGCCGAGCGCTTCGAGCGAGGCGCCGTTGATGCCAAAGGCGACGTTGTCGAACCAGCCGTGGTAATGCCCCTCGAAGCGGATGAACTTGTGCCGGCCGGTGACTGCGCGCGCGACGCGCAGCGCAGCATGGTTGGCTTCCGATCCGCTGGCGCTGAAGCGCACCAGCTCGGCGCAAGGGATGATCTCCTGTAACTTCTCGGCCAGCTCGATCTCGGCCAGGTGCAGCGCGGCGTAGAGTTGGCCATCTCGGCTGGCGCGTTCCACGGCTGCTAAGACTTCGGGATGGCTATGGCCGAGCACGATCGGCCCCTGGCTAAGGGCGAAGTCGAGATACTCATTTTCATCGGCGTCTACCAACCGGGCGCCGTGCGCGCGCATGTAGACGAGTGGATGGGGCGCGTTGCCCTTGCGGAATTCGCTGGACACGCCGCCGGCCAGCGCGCGCTGCGCGCGTTCGAACAGCGCGCGCGACTTGTCATGGTTGAGCATGCATGCAACACGCTAGCACAACAATCGCGCGGATGAAAAGAAGCGCTTGTGTCGCATGAAGAAACGCATAAACTTCACCCATGGATCGCGGATCGCACAACGTTCCCTCGGCCTATGTGATCAAGCCGGTGTTCAAAGCGCTGCGCGTGCTCAAGTGTCTAGGCGACGCCGGGCGCGAGCTGCCGCTGGTCGAGATCTGTCGCCTCGTCGGCCTGCCCAAGCCGACGGTCTACAAGTACCTGCAGACGTTGAAAGAGGCCGGCTTCGTGCTCTACGACCCTGAGTGCGAGTGCTACTGGCTGGGGCCGAACGCGTGGTCGCTGGGGCGCACGGTAGATCCGAGCCTGCGCGTGCGCGAAGTCGCCCGGCCGATTATGCAGCAGTTGCGCGACCGGTTCGGCGAGACGATCAACCTGGGCGTGCTTCACGGCGATGAGGTGGTGTATTTGGAGATGGCGGTGAGCCGCCAGGCGCTGCGCTTGCAGGCCACCATCGGCGCGCACGATCCGGCCTAC
>JANWYN010000061.1 GCA_025055235.1 Candidatus Roseilinea sp.
AGCACGATGCCGGCATGCTGGATCGTGCCTTCAGGATACAGCAACTTCGCGCCGACCGCGCCGATCTCCGGCCGTTGCGACCAGCGCAGCATCTCTTCCAGCCAGTCCGGCGACAGCGCCTCGACGTCGTTGTTCAAGAAGAGCAAGTGCGCGCCCGCCGCGTGCTGCGCGCCGAAGTTGTTGGTCGCGGCGTAGTTGAACGCGCCCTCGCGGCGCAGCACCCGCACGCGCGGCTCATTCGCCAATTCTGCGTAGAAGTCCCATACCCGCTGGTCGGTGCTGCCCGTATCCACCACGAGCACCTCGAAGTTGCGATAGGCCGTCAGCGTGAGCAGGGAACGGAGGCAGCGCCGCAGCAGCTCGAGCCGGTCGCGTGTCGGGATGATGATCGAAATCTTCTCCTCGCGCACCGGCCAGATCAGCCGGAAGTAGCCCGGAGCCAGCAACTCCGCCCTCGGCTCGGGCACGCCGATGCGCCGCAGATGATTGACCACCACGCGCGGCTGCACCTCGACTGCCCAGGGCTTGCCGGCAGCCACGCCGGTCGCCGCAGAACTGGGCAGCATGCGCCAGTGATACAGCACCTTCGCCACGTGGCCGATACGGCTCGTTCGCTCCGTGCAGCGCAGCAACAGGTCCCAGTCCTGCGCGCCCTCGGCATCCGGGTCGAACCCACCCACGACCTCGACCAACGTGCGGCGCACTGCGGCGTGCATCAGGTAGTTGGCCGAGAGCATCAGCTCTGGCGACCGGCACGCCGGCTTGAACATCGGCTGCAGGCGGGTCTTGCCGTCGGCAGTGATCTTGTCTTCGTCAAAATACACGATGTCGAGCGCCGGATCCTCGTTTAGCTTGTTCACGATCTCGTGCAGGGCGAAGGGCGCGAGGACGTCGTCGTGATCGAACAGCAACACGAAGTCACCGGTCGCCATGTGCAGCGCAGCGTTCGAGTTGGCAGCGATGCCCCGGTTCTCCCCCAGCCACGCGACGCGGATGCGCGCGTCGCGCTGCATGGTGCATTCGAGAATGTGGCGCACCTCAGCCTGGCTCGATCCGCCGTCGGCAATGCACCACTCCCAGTTAGCGTAGGTCTGCGCGATCACGGATTCAATTGCTTCGCGCAAGGCGTGCGGCGGCGGGTCGAACACCGGCGTGATGATGCTAATGCGCGGGTTGTCGGCGAAGCGATGCTGCCGCTGCCGTTCTAGCTCGTCCGCGTTCGGCTCGTTGGCTGCAATCCAAGCTGCGTATTCGTCCGCAATCGGCACGGATGTGGGTTCACGAGGCGCAGCGATCGGCGCCGGAGATGGCTTCCGAATTGCCTGTCCCAGGCGATGGGCGGTAGCGTGCAGCCAGCGCGTCAGCCGGATGAACCGGCCCTGCTCGTATCGCGCGATCAGCTCGACCAGTTCGCGCTGTCGCCGCTCGTAAGCCCACACGATGTTGGCGATCGAATGGCGCAGCTTGTGAAAGAGCATCGCATCCGGCGCGACGAAGCGCGCGTCGTAGTACACGGCGTGGAAGAAGTCGCGCTGGGCAAACAACGCTGCCCACTCCTCGGCCGGCTGCGTCGTGCCCGGCGACAGCAACACCATCTCGGCGTGATTGCACAGGTTCGTCGCGGCGCGTTCAAGATCGAGCTGGGACAGGTTCGCCAGCGCACCCAGGCACACGATCAGGTCGTATTGGCGCGGCAATGGATCGAGCGGTCCGCCGGCGAAGCAGTGTGCGCGTGCCTCGGCCTCGATCTGGGTGAGCGCATCCTCCGGCATCACGCCCCAGGCGCGGATCTGCCGACGGCGCAATGCGCTGACCATCGCCATCGCTTCAGGGCTGCGGGCGATGACGGCGACGGATGTGAGATGGAAGTCACGCGCGAGGCGTTCGGCAACGGCGTCGTAGGATACGTTCGTCATGCGATTGCCGCTCACCCGCCTTTCAGCCAGCGCATGAAGCGCATGAATCTGCCTCGCTCGTAATCGTGCACCAACCGGCGCAGCGCGTCGCGTTCGGCGCGGAGTTGCGCCAGGTTCGGCGCGCTGCGTGCATCGTTCAGGGCAGTGCGCAGTTGGCGATTCTCCTCGCGCAGGCGGGCCATCTGCCGTTCGTAGTCGCGCACCAGCCGGTGGACGGGCCGGTCACAACGCGTGAATCGCATGGCCCAGGCCGTGATGAACGAGGCGTCGAACTCCAGGTCGTGGAACAGGCCGTGCCGGGCGAAGCGCTCGGCCCAATACTCCGGCGGCTGCACGTTGACGTGCGTCGCTTCGGTGAAGTCATTCGGGCTGGACGAAAACAGCACGTCGTCGGTGTGCGCACACAGGTTCGCGATAGCGCGTTCGCCCTCGGCCGCCGACATGTGTTCCAGCACCTCAATGCACACGATCAAGTCGTAGCGGCGCTCGAACGGGTCGGCGATGGAACCGACCCGGCAGAAATCGCGCACGCTTTGGTGCACCTGGCTGATGGCGTACTCAGAGATATCCACGCCCCACGCCTGCACGCCGCGCGCGCGCAGCGCCTCGACCAAAAAGCCCATCGCACAGCCGGCGTCGAGCACGGTGCGCGGCCGGATGTCGCTCACGATGCGGTCCGCAATCCCGCCGAAGAAGGCCAGCCAGGTCGCGTTGCGCTCATAGGGGATGCCGCAGCCGGTCGCGTAATAGCGGGCGTCGAAACACGAGGCGTTAGATGCCGGCGAATTCATGTGCAGCTGATCGGTCGTGTCTCAAGGCGCGACGCGCGTCACTTCGTCCGGATGCCCACGAGGCGCGGGTTCAGCCAGCGCAGGCGTGTGTGACCAGCGCCCTTCGAGCGCGATGACCCCATAGCGTTCTCGCGTGCCGCCCGGCGCCACCTTCAAGCGCGCGCAGCCGATCCATGCGTCGTATTGGTGCACACCGTCGGCGTCGTAAATGGCCGAATTGATCGTGTATTCGCCGGGCAAGAATGGCAACCGCGCGATGTGATAGTCCACGTATCCACTGCCCGCGATATGCGCGATATCGTAGCGCGCGATGCCGTTGTTCGGCCCGGCCAAATGCGCGCCGGTCTGCGCGTCGTAGAACGCCAGTCCGAAGAGCGGGTGTTCGATGCGCGACGTCGCCTGGTAGTGCATGCGCACTACGATCGCGTCGTTCGTCATCGCCACGCGCAACGGCCGCAGGTCGCCGTCTAGCAGTTCGACACGCGTCACGCGCGCCTCGCCACTGCCGAAGCGGTTGTCGCCGTTCGCCGGTGCTGCGCGCGTCGAGCCCTGTCCCAGAACGTGTTTGTAGTATGCGTCGGCCACGTGCTGTGTGTCGCCGTGCGCTTGCAGTCGGCCGCGGTCCAGCCAGATTGCCTTCGAGCAGTTGCGCACGATCGCGTCCAGGCTGTGCGACACGAATAGGATGGTGACGCCGCGCTTACGCAGGCGCGTCATATACTCGTTGCACTTCTGCTGGAAGGCCTGGTCGCCCACCGAGAGCACCTCGTCCACCAGCAGAATTTCGGGATCGAGGTGGATGGCGACCGAGAACCCCAGCCGGGCATACATGCCGCTGGAGTAGTCCTTCACCGGCACGTCAATGAAATCCTCCAGCTCGGCGAACTCGACGATCCGGTCGAGCCTGTAGTCCACCTCTCTGCGCGTAAGCCCCATCACCGCGCCGTTCAGATAAATGTTGTCGCGGCCGCTCAGTTCGGGGTGAAAGCCGGCGCCCAATTCGAGCAGCGCCGTCACCCGTCCGTGAACCTGCACCAGCCCGGATGACGGCTGGATGATGCGGCTGATCAACTTGAGCACGGTGCTCTTGCCGGCGCCGTTGGTGCCGATCAGGCCAACGCTGCTGCCGCGCTCGACCGTGAAACTGACGTCGCGCAGCGCCCAAAAGACGTCGTTCTTCCGCAACTCCGCATCCCGACGGTTGCGCTGAAAGAGCTGGATAAACAACTGCTGGAACGCGCGCGGCCGGTCTCGATCCATGCGAAAGAATTTCGAGACGTTGTGGAACTCGATGGCGTTGGACGTGGTCGTTGACATCGTCTGCAGGCGATTGGCTTGCAAGTCTAACAGCTTGGCGGGCCTGTTGCCGGGCGCATCAGCTACTTCCGACTCCCGACTTCCGACTTTTAAAACCTGCGAAGCATTGGAGGTGGGAAGTAGGGAGTGGGGAGTCGGAAGAAACGGCCTCAGCCACGCGCCATCTTCAGCGATACGTATTCCGCCAGCGCCTCGCGCCAGTGGCGCATTTGGTCTATGCCCAGCGCCTTCAGCCCGGCGTTCTCCAGCACCGAGTAGGGCGGGCGGCGCGCCGGCGCGTTGAACTCTGCGCTGGTGATCGCGCGCATCTCGGGCTGCAGGCCGGCCAGCCGAAAGATCTCGCACGCGAACTCGTACCACGTGCAGGCTCCGTCGTTGGTGATGTGGTATGTGCCGTATGCCCCGGTTTCGATCAACCGGGCGATCTGTTGCGCCAAGTCCTTGGTGAACGTGGGGGTGCACGTCTGGTCGTTTACCACGCGGATGGGCTTACCTTCCTGAGCGAGCCGCAGCATGGTGTTGACGAAGTTGCCGCCCTTGCCGCTCGCGCCGGCCAGCCCATACAGGCCGCACGTGCGCACGATGTAGTGCTTGCGCCACGCCGCGCGGATGAGCAGCTCGCCGGCCAGCTTGGTAGCGCCGTAGGCGCTCAGCGGGTTGGGTAGATCGGTCTCGACGTACGGCGTGCGCTTGGCGCCGTCGAACACGTAATCGGTGCTAATGTGCAGCAGCGCGGCGTCCACCTCGCGACAGATCAACGCCAGCCGTTGTGCAGCCAGCGCATTCACGGCCAGCGCCTGAGAAGCATCCAACTCGATGTCGTCCACGCGGTGATAGGCCGCGCAGTTGATGACGATCGCGGGCAAGAAGCTGGTGATGGTAGCGCGCACCTCGACGGCGTCGCACACGTCAAGCGCGATTGGAGAGGGCCAATCGTTCTCGGAATCGTTCACCGTGATCGCCCCGCGCGATGTGCCCAGTACGTTGTGGTGGGCGAGTGCCATCAACAAGTCACGTCCGAGCTGTCCGTTTGCGCCGATCAACAAAATCTTCATGACTCTACACCACTGTCAAGGGAATTCGCCCCGGCGTCGCGATGGGTGCATTCGCCAGCGGGGGCTGTAGGGCGCGCTCTGAATCGCCTGCATGGGCTACCGCAGCGCGCCGTTGGCAGCGCACACGGCGAACGGAACGGCGTCCGGGCACAGAACGCCGTCCGTGCCCTACCGTGCGATGGTTTGCCCCTATCCGCGAATGCGCCCGTCGCGATTATCGCCGAAGAGGCTGCGGTATCATCTTCGCGTATGTCCGCCAACAAGGTTCCCGTCGCTATTCTCGGCGCGACCGGCGCTGTGGGGGCACGCTTCGTTCAGTTGCTGCACAACCACCCCACCTTCCAGATCGTCGCATTGACGGCCTCGGACCGCAGCGAAGGCAAGCGTTACGCCGATGCTGCACATTGGGTCATCGAAGGGGAATTGCCAAAGGCGGTGCGGGACATGACGCTGCTGGCGACCGATCCCGATGCTGTCTTGCATGCCGCGCCGAACGTGCGCGCGGTCTTCAGTGCGCTACCCAACGAGATCGCCGCGACTGCCGAGCCGGCGTTCGCCCAGGCCGGCATATTGGTCTTCTCGAACGCATCCTACCATCGCATGGCGCCGGATGTGCCGCTGGTCATCCCGGAGGTCAATGCCGAGCATCTGCACCTGCTCCGCCATCAACGGCAGACGCGTGGGTGGACGGGCGGCATCATCTGTAATACGAACTGCACGGTGAGCGGGCCGGCGATGACGCTGCGGCCGTTATACGATGCTTTTGGCGTCCGGCGCGTCTTCTGCGTCTCGATGCAAGCCATCAGCGGCGCAGGCTATCCGGGCGTGCCGTCGCTAGACATCACCGACAACGTGCTGCCCTACATCAAGAACGAGGAAGAGAAACTGGAAGCCGAAGCGCGCAAGCTGCTGGGCCGCCTGAATGGAAATGTGATCCACGAAGCCGGCTTCGGCCTCAGCGCGCATTGCAACCGCGTGCCGGTGATTGATGGCCACATGGTGACGATGTCAGTGGAAACCGAGCGCCCGATCACGCCGGAAGACGCCGTCCGCGTGATGCGCGAATTTCATTGCGAGCAGGTTGCAGGGTTGCCCACCGCGCCCGACTGTCCAATTGTGGTGCGTGAGGAACCCGATCGTCCACAACCCCGACGCGACCGGCTGGCCGGCTCGCCCATTGGCGGCATGAGCGTGGTGGTGGGGCGAGTGCGTCGCGAGCCGTTGTTCGGCGATTATGGCGTCAAGTTCGTCACACTCGCGCATAACACCATCCGTGGCGCGGCAGGGGGCAGCGTGCTGAACGCGGAACTCACCTGGCGGATGGGCTTCGCGGATGAGTGATGATTGAGATGATTGATGATTGATGACTGATGACTGATGACGAGCGACCAGCAGCTGACGACCAGCGACTAGCAATCAGCAACCAACAACCAGCAAAGAGGAGGGGGCTTTCAGAGTATGAAAAACATCGCAGTAATCGGAGTGGGCTACGTGGGGTTGGTCACAGGGACGTGCTTTGCCGACTTGGGCAATCGCGTGATATGCGTGGATGTGAACGAGGAACGCATCGCCAACCTCAAGCAGGGCATCATGCCGATCTATGAACCCGGCCTGGAAGAGATGGTACGGCGCAACATGGCTGCCGGCCGCTTATCGTTCACCACGTCGTATGCCGAAGCGCTGAACTGTCCGGAGGCGCCTGCGGAGCTGGTCTTCATCGCGGTGAACACGCCGGCCGGCATGGACGGCGAGGCCGAATTGCGCTATGTGCGCGCGGCAGCCGAGACCATCGCCCAGACCATGGATCACCCGCTGATCATCGTCAACAAGAGCACGGTGCCGGTCGGCACGGGCGACTGGGTGGCGGACATCGTGAGGAACAAGCAACCCAAGCCGATCCCGTTCAGCGTGGTCAGCAATCCGGAGTTCCTGCGGGAAGGCTCGGCCATCAGCGACTTCATGAATCCCGATCGCATCGTGCTCGGCTCGTTGGATGAGGAGGCAGCCCAAAAAGTCGCCCAGCTCTATCTGCCGCTGCGCGTGCAAGGGCCGATCATGATTACCGATCTGCGCACTGCCGAGATGATCAAGTACGCCAGCAACGCCTTCCTGGCGACGAAGATCTCGTTCATCAACGAGATCGCCAACATCTGCGAGGCGCTGGGGGCCGACGTGAAGGAAGTCGCCGCCGGCATGGGCTACGACAAGCGCATCGGCCGTGCGTTCCTGGATGCCGGCCTGGGCTACGGCGGTTCGTGCTTCCCGAAGGACGTCAAGGCGCTGGCGCATATGGCGAACATTCAGGGCAAGCACCCGCAATTGCTGGAAGCCGTGATGCAGATCAACGCCGATGCCCGGCGCAGCATCGTCGCCAAGGTGCGTGCGCTAATAGGCAACAACGGCACGCATCTCAACCGGCTGGAAGGCAAGACCATCGGTGTGCTGGGCTTGGCGTTCAAGGCCAATACCGACGACATCCGCGAGTCGCAGCCGATAGACATCATTCGCATGATCCAGGCCGACGGCGGCGCGGTGAAGGCCTACGACCCGGTCGCGATGCCCAACGCCGCCAAGGTGCTGCAAAACGTGAAGCTGTGCGAGGACGCCTACGAAGTGGCCGAAGGCAGCGACGCGCTGATCTTGGCGACCGAGTGGAACGAGTTCAAGAACCTCGATCTGGTGCGCATTAAGCGGCTGATGAAGCAGCCGGTGATCGTGGACGGCCGCAATCTGTACGATCCGCCCATGATGCGCAGCCTTGGGTTCATCTATCGCGGCGTGGGCCGAGGATACTGAAAGCTGCCGATGCCGGTGAATCATTTCATGGCGCAGGCCGACGCGAGCCTGCGCCTTTTGTTTTGCGGTAGAGTCATTGCCTCGACGGTATGGCGAATCCAAACACCAAGACGACCAGGAAGCCCGCGCGCATGCGGGTCGCGCGCCTGGGCGATGGCATGGTGCGCGCCACATTGCCCAACGGCCTGCGCGTGATCGCCAAAGAGATGCATGTCGCGCCGGTCGCGGCGCTGTGCGTGTGGTATCGGGTCGGCTCGCGCAATGAGCACGGCGGCATCACCGGCATCTCGCACTGGGTCGAGCACATGATGTTCAAGGGCACGCGCAAGTACTCGGAGTCTGACCTCGACCGCCTGATCAGCCGCAACGGCGGCGTGAACAATGCCTTCACCTGGCTGGACTTCACGGCTTACTACGAGACCCTGCCTGCGGACAAGATCGCGCTGGCCTTAGACCTGGAAGCCGACCGCATGGTCAACGCGTGCTTCGACAGCCGCGAGGTTGCCCGCGAGCGCGATGTCATCCTGAGCGAGCGGCAGATGTATGAGAACAGCCCGGGCTTCCGGCTGAGCGAAGAGATCCAGGCGGCCGCATTCAAGGTGCATCCCTACGGGCACGAGGTGATCGGATATGCCTGCGATCTGCAGGCGATCACGCGCGACGATTTGTATGCTTACTACCGGCGGTATTACGCGCCGAACAATGCGGTGCTCGCCATCGCCGGCGATTTCGACGCACGCGACATTCTGGCGCAGATCGAACGGCGCTACGGCCGGCTCAAGCCGGCACCACAGGCGCCGCCGGTGATCGCCGTCGAACCGCCGCAGAAGGGCGAACGGCGCGTCGTGGTGCGCGGTGAAGGCGACACGGACTATCTCGCGCTGGCCTTTCATGCACCGGAGGCGACGCACGAGGACTACATGGCGCTCGTGGCGCTCGACTCGGTGCTGTGCGGCGCGAGCGGCTTGTCGTTCTTCGGCGGCGGCAGCAGCAACCGCAGCAGCCGGCTGAGCAAGGCGCTGGTGGACGCCGGCTACGCAGCCGACGTTGGCGGCGGCCTTGTCCCGACGATTGATCCCTTCCTCTACACCTTGCAAGCGACGGTCATGGCCGGCAGGGAAGTCGCCGAGGTGGAAGCGCAGTTGTGGGCCGAGCTCGACCGAGTCAAGCGCGACGGCGTGACGCGCGCCGAGCTGGATAAGGCGATCAAGCAGACGCGCGCGCAGGTTGCCTTCAGCGCCGAGACGGTGACCAATCAGGCGTTCTGGCTGGGCTTCAGCGAGGTCATCGCGGATTACACGTGGTTCACGACCTTTTTGGATCGGCTAATGCGCGTGTCACCGGAGGACGTCGTCCGCGTCGCCAACCAGTATCTCACGCGCGACAACGTCACCGTCGGCTGCTATCTAGCGCAGGGCAAGGCGAATCGCAGCGACGCATGAAGCCCGGCGTCGTTGCGCGTTGTGGGTAGAATGTTGCCTCTGTTGTTTGGCCTGCCGGCGACCTTCCCGTAGCCGGCTGTTCCACGGAAGACGCCTGCATGCCTAAAAACGTGACGCATCGGTCGAGGCCGCGCAATCGGCGCACCGCATCTCGCGCATGCCCGCCCTCGCTTCCCCATAGCGGCAACATTGCTTGCTTTTCGCTGCCCAACGGGATCAACCTCTATGCCTACGAGAACTTCACCAGCCCATCTGTTGTGATCAACGGCTACCTGAACGCCGGCGCGCTGGATGAGCCGGCTGCTACAAAGGCCGGCCTGGCCGGCTTCGTAGCCGATTGCCTCACGCGCGGCACGCAGCATCACACCTACGCGCAAATCTACGAGCAGATCGAGGCCGTGGGCGCCAGCCTGAACATCTACAGCGGCATGTTCACCACTGGCTTCTTTGCCAAGGGATTAGCCGAAGATCTGCCGTTGATGCTCGACCTGTTGAGTGACGTCATTCGTCATCCCACTTTCCCCGAGGCCGAAGTGGAGAAGGAGCGCGCCGAGTGGTTGACCGATCTGCATGAACGCGCGCACAGCACCCGCGCCATGTGCGGCCTCGCGTTCAACGAGATGTGCTACCCGGAGAGCCATCCCTATCACTATTCCACGGATGGCTACCTGGAGACGGCGCAGGCGATTACGCTCGATGATGTGCGCCGGTTTCATGCGACGTTCTATGCGCCGGCCGACATGGTCATCGTCATCGTCGGCGCGGTGAAGGCCGAGCAGGCGCGCGACCTGGTCGAGGCACGCTTCGGCGACTGGGTGGCTGCGCGACCGGCGCGCAACGTCAGTTTAGATGCGCCGCCGATCAACAGCCGTCGCTGCAGACACGTGCACATCCCCGGCAAGAGCCAGACTGCGCTGCTCCTCGGCGGCCCCGGGCCGTCTCAGCTTGATCCGCAGTGGCTGACGTATGCCATGATGAACAGCATCTTCGGCCAGTTCGGCATGTATGGCCGGCTGGGCGAGCGCGTGCGCCAAAATGAGGGCTTGGTCTACTACATCGGCAGCCGTTTCGAGGGCGGGCTGGGGCCGGGGCCGTGGAACGTTTACGCCGGCGTGAACCCCGACGCGGTGGATCGGGTGGTCGAGATCGTGCGCGCGGAGATGCGCCGCATGCGCGAGCGCAAGGTGAAGCCGGCGGAGCTGGACGACAACAAAGCTTACTTCGTCGGCTCGCTGCCGTTGCAGATGGAGACCAACGAGGGCATCGCCGGCCAGATCCTCAACATGGTGCGTTTTCGGCGCGGCCTGGACTGGCTGCTGGAGTACCCAGATCGCGTGTATGCCATCACTGCTGCGGACGTTCAGGCGGCAGCGCAGCGCTGGCTCGACCCGGATCACTACGTCCTAGCAACCGCCGGTCCTTCGGCCGGCGACGGCAAGTGAAGCGCTTTCAGGTTCATCGCACATGCTGACGACCGGCGTTGACATCATCCACATCCCGCGCGTCGAAGAAGCGGTGGCGCGTTACGGCGATCGCTTCTTGCGGCGCGTGTTCACGCCGCACGAGTTGGCCTACTGCCGAGGGCGCATCCCGGAGCTGGCCGCGCGGTTCGCGGCGAAGGAAGCCGTGTCGAAGGCGCTGGGGGTAGGCATGCGCACATTGTCGCGGCACGGCATCGGCTGGCATGAGGCGGAAGTCATCAACGGGCGTGGCGGCAAGCCAAACGTTCGTTTGCACGGCCGCGCGGCGCACCTGGCGGCCGAGCTTCGCCTGACGCAGTGGGCGTTGTCGCTCACGCACGAACGGGAATACGCCATCGCCTTCGTCGTGGCGATGTGAGCGCTGTAACGCCTGAAGTTTGCGAATCTATTACAGCGCGCTTGAATGTGCTCGGTATGCCCTTTTTAGTCTGACGGCGCCCCCTGAGCCTGCCGACAGCGCCACCTGAGCCTGCCGAAGGGTGCGTCGCCGATGTCCAAGCCGCCCTAGAACCTCAACCGCGCGACCAGCGTTGTGACGGCGATCACCAGCCCGACGATCGGAATCAGCGCGAAGATGAAGCCAGGCGAGCCCGCCAGCAGCGCGAACAGCGCCGGCAACACCGCGAAGTAGGCCGCGCCGATCACCATCGCGATTGCTGCGACCAGCCAGATGTATTGGCCGCGGTCTTTGCCGTTCACGCGCCGGATCACCTCGGCGACCAAACCGCCTGCCGCCGGCCCGACGAAGAGCGTGAGGATGAGCGCGAAGAAGCCGATGCGCCCGACGAATTGCAGCACGAAGCCGATGCCGATGCCCAAGATGAATGCAATCAGCGCGGCGAGGATGTATTGCTTTGGCCCAGCGGTGTAGAACGTCGCGACGCGCGCTTTGACGTAGTACGGGCACACGTAGCCGGTCGGCGTGCGCTGCGCATCCTTGACGGCTAGCGGCCGGTTGCACTTCGAGCAGCGCAGCGTCGAGGGCGTCGCTGCCCGATAGTTGCCCGGGCAGTCGAAGGCGACATCCGCTTCGAGAGCCGGCGCCGTGGTGACTGTGTTCATCGTGCCTTAACGGTAAGCGAGGAAGATGAGCAAGGGATGAACGTGCAACGTGAAACGTGCAACCTGGAACGTGGAACGCATTTCGTCTTGCGTCTTACGTCCTGCGTCGCGCGTCGCGCGTCTCACGTATGACGTTCAGCATCTCTGCATGGATCAGGCCGTTGCTGGCGACTGCTTGCTGGCGCGCGAACATCGCTTGGCCGCCGTCGAAGTCGGTCACGACGCCGCCGGCCTCGCGCACGATCGCGATGCCGGCAGCGATGTCATGCGGCTGGATCTTCAGCTCCCAGTAGCCGTCCATGCGCCCGCATGCCACCCAGCATAGGTCGAGCGCAGCGGAGCCGACGCGCCGCACCTCCTGCGAAGCACGCTGGAAGGCCAGGAAGTAGTCGAAGTTGTTCTCCTCGCTTTCGCGCCGGTCATAGGGGAAGCCGGTGTTGAGCAGGGCGAAGGCAAGCGGTTGCACGTTCGAGACGCGGATGGGCCGGCCGTTCAACGTTGCGCCCAACCCATGTGCGGCTGTATACATCTCGTCGCTCATCGGGTCATAAACCACACCCAGCACCGGTGCGCCATCCACCAGCAGCCCCAGCGATACCGCGAACACCGGAAAGCCGTGCGCAAAGTTCACTGTGCCGTCCAGCGGATCCACCTGCCACTCGAGTTGATTGTGGGAAGCTGAAGGTCGGGAAAGCGATTCGCCATCGCGCTCTCTCAATTCTCCATTCTCAATTCTCAATTCATACGCGCCGCCCTCTTCGCCGACGACGCGATGATCCGGAAAGGCCTTTTGCAGCGCCTCGACGATGAAGGCTTCGCTGCGATGATCGAATTCGGTCACCGGGTCGGTGTCACCCGATTTGTATTGCACGGTGACTTCTTCGCGCTGCGCTTCGATTTGCCGCAGCCCCTCGCGCAGGATAGCACCGGCGCCGCGCGCAATGACGGTCGCTTGATCGAGGATCGCCAAGAGGTCGCGAGCAGGGATTTCGGATACAGTTGTATGTGTATGGTGAGGGGGTGAAAGGTTCATGTGACGGTGCAATTCTACCCGTCCGGCATGCGTTGTATCCTTCGCGTCCATGCGCATCGTTTTGCAGCGTGTCAAGCGCGCCTCGGTCACTGTGAACAACGAAGTCGTCGGCGCAATCGAGCGCGGCGTGCTGTTGCTCGTGGGCGTTGCTCACGACGACACGCGCGACGCGGCGGACTGGATGGCGAAGAAGGTCGCTGCGTTGCGGATCTTCCCGGCGCTCGACGGCTCGTCCAGCTTCGACCGTTCGCTGCTGGAGGTCGGCGGCGCGGCGCTGGTCGTCAGCCAATTCACCCTCTTCGGCGATGCGCGTAAGGGGCGCCGCCCGGACTTCACGCGCGCGGCTCGCCCCGAAGTAGCTGCGCCGCTCATCACATACTTCTGTGATGCCTTGCGCGCACAGGGCGTGCCCGTCGAACAAGGCGTGTTCGGCGCAGACATGCTGGTCGAGCTGGCCAACGACGGGCCGGTGACGCTGATCCTGGATTCACCCGCGCCTAACGCTGCCTGAGTTTTGCGGTCGGTCTATCTTTTGCTACACTCTTACCTTGCATTCTCATTGAAGATCAAAGGACAACGACAACCTATGACCATCGTTCGACTCGGCATGATTGGCGTGGGCGGCATGGCCCGCTACCACATTCGACAAATCCTCAAGCAGACCGATACGACCCAGATTACTGCGCTGTGCGAACCGAATAAGGACAACTACGTGAAAGCGGCGGAGTTGTTCGAGCAGGCCGGCCAGCCCGTGCCACCTTGCGCGCCCGACTTCGACACGTTCTTGAAGAAATACATCAAGCACATTGACGCTGCGTTCATCGTCACCCCGCACAACCAACACTTCCCGCAGGCCAAGGCGCTGCTTGAAGCCGGCAAGGACGTGCTGGTCGAAAAGCCGATGGTGATGAACACCTCGGAGGCCAAGCGGCTGATCAAGGTGCGCGACAAGACCAAGCGACTGCTGGCCGTCGCGTTCAACGGCAGCATGTCGCCTTCTATTCGCAGGGCGGCGGCGATGCTGCGTTCCGGCGAGATGGGCGCTGTGCTGACCGTCAGCGCGAACGTTTGGCAGAGCTGGGAGCAAGGCACGCGCGGTCTGTGGCGGCAGGATCCGAAGATCTCCGGCGGCGGCTTCATGTTCGACACCGGCGCGCACCTGCTCAACACCGTCGCCGATTTGCTGGGCGAGCCGTTCAGCGAAGTGGCCGCCTTCATTGACAAGCGCCATACCAAAGTGGACATCCTGACCGTGGCCATTGCTCGCACCCGCTCCGGCACGCTCGTGACGATCAACGGCTGCGGTGCATCGCCCGTGACCAACTCCGACGTCAAGCTCTTCTGCGAGAATGGCTTGATGCAGGTGGGCGTGTGGGGCGATTACTTCAATCTACAGATGAAGGGCGAGCCGGAACTCAAGCCGGTCGAGTTGCCGCCCAGCCTCGGCGTGTGGGAGACCTTTATTAAGGTGCGCAACGGCGAGATGGAAAACCCCAGCCCGGCGGAGAACGGCTTGCGCATGATCCAGCTCTGGGACGCCATCAAAAAGAGCGCCCGGCAGGGTGGGGCAGTGGTGGAGATCTAAGGGCGTCGGTGCTGAGAGTGTCGCTGGTGTCAGGAGGTGTCAATGGTGTCGGAAGGTGCTATCGGTGTCCGGTGTTAGGAGGTGTTGGGAAGTGTCGTTCGTTGGATCGGGCTGACACTAGCGACACTACTGACACCAACGACACCACTGACACTAATCAATACTTCCGCACCACCGCGCGATAGCTGAGCGGCTGGCGCGTCTGGAAGATCTGCGTCTCTTCGCGGATGCGGCGCGATTCGTCCAGGTTGAGCTTGGCGACGATGTAGCCTTCGGTGGTCTCGTCCAGGTCCACGATCACCTGGCCGCGCGGCCCGACGATCATGCTTTCGCCGGCGAACGTGGTGGCCGGCTCCTCGCCCACGCGGTTGGCTGCACACACGAAGCACGCGTTCTCGGCGGCGCGCGCCGAGATGAACGTGCGCCATTCGTCGGCGCGCGCGTTGTCCCAGGCGGCGCTCACCAGGATCAGCTCGGCGCCGTCCAGGCACAATGCGCGCGTCCCCTCCGGGAAGAACATGTCCCAGCCGATTTGCAGGCCGATCACGCCCACAGCGGTCTCGGCAACTTCCAGGCGGAAACCCGGCCGGAACAGCATCTGCTCTTCGCCCTTGAGATGGATTTTGCGATACTGCGTCACCACGTCGCCCTCCGGCCCGACGAGCACTGCCGAGTTGAACAAGATGCTCTCCACGCGTTCCTTGCTGGCCATGCCGAAGGCGATGTGCAGGCCCTGTTCGTTGGCGCGCTGGGCCATCACGTTCGTCGAAGGGCCGGGCACGCGCTGGGCAAGCTGGGTGAACTTCACGCCGCATTCATAGCCGGTGGTAGCCAGCTCGGGAAAGACGATCACATCCACTTTCTGTGCGCTGCTGACCTTGCGCACGAAGTCGGACATCTTGGCCAGGTTCGCTTCGGGTTCGCCTAGTTTGGTATCCATTTGGACGACGGCGACGGTGATCTCTCGCATGACTGCTCCGGTTGAAGGGAAGAATGTTTCGTTGTCGGTCGAACTTCTGTTCTA
>JANWYN010000076.1 GCA_025055235.1 Candidatus Roseilinea sp.
CGAGATCGCGCGCAAAATCCGGCATCGCGACGCGCGCAACGCAGCGTCGTTTGGCGACGCGCTTGGCATGCTGATCGCGCAGGTGAAAGGCGGCGACGTGGTCATCACGCTCAGCGCCGGCGACGGCAATCAGGTGGGTGAGCGGCTGCTAGAGATGTTGAGGTAGGACGGGGATTGAGGAGCTAGTAACCAGTAACTAGTAACTAGTAACTGGTAATCGGTAACTGGTAACTGGTAACGTGAGGGTGTGGCATGGCTACGATGGATGAGCTGCAGGTGCTCAAACAGGCAGCAGCAATTGCCGATGACATCTGGGATGCAGTAACCGAATTCGATGCATTCGCGCGAGACACGCTCGGGCGACAACTTGTGCGTGCCTGCGATTCTATCGGCGCAAACATCGCTGAGTCATGCGGCAGATTTCACTTTGGCGACCGGTTGCAATTTCGCTACTATGCGCGCGGCAGCTTATACGAGGCGAAGTATTGGCTTGATCGCGCTCATCAACGCCACATCGTCTCTGACTCACAGGCGAAGCAGCTCGTTGAATGCTTGACTGCGCTCGCAAAAAGACTGAATGCCCTGGCATCAGGTTTGAAGTCAACGAAGCGGGATTACTCTTCCGCGCTGTCCAGCTTGAAGGAGGCACAAGAAGCATATGTGGCGAAACCCTGCGATCTAGCTTCGCCTGATGATCTGTTCAATGCTACTGCGTTGCAGTGGTTATCCACAATTGGCAGCACCGGTTTGCCCGCTGAGTTCGTACCGCCAGACGCCTGATCGAATTACCAGTTACCCAATTACCAATTACTAATTACTAGTTACCAGTTGCCCGCCCGCACATCGCAAGACGATCTCATGCAGATATCAGACCTCCAATCCCGCGCCAAGCGCAACGAGCCGCTGTCGAAGCACACGACGGCGCGCATCGGCGGCCCGGCCGACCTGCTGATCGAGGTACGCACCACCGATGAGCTGGTCGCCGTGGCGCAGCGCGCCGATGCGATGGGGCTGCCCTATCTCGTGCTCGGCGGCGGGGCGAACGTGTTGGTAAGCGACGCCGGCGTGCGCGGGCTGGTGATTATCAACCGGGCCAGGGAGGTCAAGTTCAACGTGCGCGGGAGCAAAGCGCGCGTCGAGGTGGATAGCGGCGTGATGCTGGCGACGCTGGCGCGCGATTGCATCGAGCGCGGGCTGGCCGGCATGGAGTGGGCGATCAACGTCCCGGGCACGGTGGGCGGCGGCGTGGTGGGCAACGCCGGCGCGCACGGCGCAGACATCGCCAGCAACCTGAACCTGGCGCGCATCATGCGGCGCGGCCAGCCACCGGAGTATTGGACGCCGCGCCAGTTGCAGTTCGGTTATCGCACCAGCGCGCTGAAGCGCTATGCGCCGGCCGACCGGCCGATCGTGCTGAGCGCCATCTTCGACCTGAAGCTGGACTATCGGGCGAACCTGGAGCGCCGGGCGAACGAGTTCACCGCCAAGCGCAAGGCGACGCAGCCGCCCGGCGCGTCCATCGGCAGCATGTTCAAGAACCCCGAGGGTGACTACGCCGGCCGGTTGATCGAGGCCTGTGGGCTAAAGGGCAAGCGCATCGGCGGCGCGATGATCAGCGACAAACACGCCAACTTCTTCGTCAACGTCTCCGGTGATGCCCAGGCCAGCGATGTGAAGGCGTTGATTGACTTGGCGCACGACGCCGTGCTCCAGCGCTTCGGCGTGGACCTGGAGCTGGAGATCGAGTTGGTGGGTGAGTGGACAGCCTCGGAATTAAGGATCGGAAAGCTGGGAGAAGGGAGTCGGAAGTCGGGAGTCGAAGATGAGCGATAACCCACAGCTCACAGCTCACAGCTCGAAGCTCAAAGTCGCCGTGCTCTACGGTGGGCAGTCCGGCGAACACGAGGTGAGCCTGATGTCGGCAGCGTCGGTGATGGAAGCACTGGACGATCAAAAGTACGAGGTCACGCCGGTGTTCATCAGCAAGACGGGCGAATGGGCGATTCCCTTCGAAGACCTGCGCAAGTTCGACGTGGTCTTTCCGGTGCTGCATGGCCCGATGGGCGAGGACGGCACGGTGCAGGGCTTGCTCACCGTGATGGGTGTGCCGTTCGTCGGCGCAGGCGTGGTCGGCTCGGCGGTTGGGATGGACAAAGCCATCTTCAAAGACGTGATGCGCGCGCATGGCCTGCCGGTGACGAAACACATCGTCGTGCGCAAGCATCAATGGACGGCGTCGCCGGTGGATATCGAGATCGAGGTGATCACGCAGCTGGGCTTTCCATGCTTCGTCAAGCCGGCCAACATGGGCAGCAGCGTAGGCGTGACCAAGGCGAAGAGTGTGCAACAACTGCATGAGGGCATGGCCGAGGCGCTGAAGTGGGATCGCAAGGTGCTGATCGAGCAGGCCGTGCCACACGCGCGCGAGCTGGAGGTAAGCGTGCTGGGCAACGACGAGCTGCAGGCATCGGTCGTCGGTGAGATCACGCCCAGCCGCGAGTTCTACGACTACGCCGCCAAATATCTGGATAAAGGTGAATCGGCTTCGGTCTTGCATATTCCGGCGCCCATCCCGGATGCGCTGGCGCAGTTGATCCGCGAGACGGCAGTGGAAGCGGCGATGCTGGCCGACGTGCGCGGCATGGCGCGGGTGGACTTTTTGATGAACGGCGAGACCGGCGAGGTGTTCATCAATGAGATCAACACCATCCCCGGCTTCACCGACATCAGCATGTATCCGAAGCTCTGGGCAGCCACCGGCATCCCGTATACCGAGTTGCTCGACCGGCTGATTGCGCTGGCGATGGAGAAATGAGGGAGACGATGCGCTACCGACCACAGCAAGATCGCAGAGCGGCGCCGCGAACGCGCTTCGACGTGGCGCTGGTGCAGCGCGCCCAGCGTCGCTCGGCACGCCGGTCGCGCGTCCGATGGTGGATAGCCGCCGCTGCAGTGGCGTTCGCTGCCGCAGCGGTGCTCGGCGCACATTGGTACAGCGGAGAGAGCTGGCGCATCGGCGAAATCGCGGTGCAGAACAACACCGGCGTGCCGGTCGAGGCGATCATCGGCGCGAGCGGGCTGCAGGGCGAACACTTTCACTTCGCCGACTTAGACGCGGCGGCCAAAGCGGTGGACGACCTGCCCGGCGTAGAGGCGGCGATGGTCACGTGCCGCTGGGAGTGGCGCACGACGTGCACGATCACGATTCAGCCGGCGCGGCCGATGGCGCTGTGGCAAAGCCAGAGCGGCAATGTTTGGAACGACTTCGAGGGCAGGGTGCAAGTCGCGCGGGAGAACATGCCGGCCAAGCTCTTCATCCGTGTCGAGGACGGCGCGCTGCCGGCGTTGGGCAGCCGGCTCGACCCACGCTTGTTGCGCGCGCTCAACGAGCTGATCGCCGCGCAGCCGGACGTGACGCGCTATTCATACTCGTCGCAGTTCGGCCTGATGTGGATCAACGACCGCAAGTGGCGCGTGCGATTGGGCGATGCGCCTTACGACGGCGCGATGAGCGACAAGCTGCGCCTGGCGCGCGCGCTGCAAAAGCAATTGATGGACAAAGGCATCGAAGCGAAGGTGCTGGATGTGCGATTTGTGGAGGCGCCGTACTACATCGTCGAATGAGATTTAGGGGTTAGTCTCCGATCTCCAAACTCGAAATCATGGCAGAACCAAAGACGATCACCGTTCTAGACGTCGGCAGCACGAAGATGGTGGCGCTGGTTGGCGAGGCGGCCGACAACGAGGCCGGCTTCACCGTCATCGGCGTGGGCATGGCCGTTGCGCGCGGCATCCGGCGTGGCCAGATCATCAACGTGAGCGACGCGACGGCGTGCATGAAGGAGGCGCTGGCCGGTGCGCAGGCTTCATCGGGGATCAAGGCGTCACACGTGCTCATGTCCATCAGCGGCAGCCATATCGCTTCGCAGAACAGCCAGGGCGCAGTCGCCATCGGCCGCGGTGATCAGGGCGTGTCGTTCGACGACATCAATCGCTGCCTGGAATCGGCGCAGGCGATCACCGTGCCGAACAACCGTGAGATCTTGCACGTGATCCCGCGGCACTTCCGGGTGGACGACCAAGACGGCGTGCGCAATCCGGTCGGCATGCTCGGATTTCGGCTGGAAGCTCAGGCGCACATCATCACCTGCGCGACGACGGCGATGCAGAACCTGCTCAAGTGCGCGCACGCCGCCGGCATGGACGTCAGCGAGTTCGTGCTATCGCCGCTGGCTTCGGCGGAGGCGGTGCTCACGCCGACCGAGCGCGAGATGGGCGTGGTGCTCGTGGATATCGGCGGCGGCACGACCGGCATCGCCGTGTTCATTGATGGATCGGCCTGGCACACCAAGGTGCTGGAGATTGGCGGGTCACATTTCACCAGTGACCTGGCCCAAGTGCTGCGGCTGCCGATGGATGCAGCCGAGCACTTGAAGGTGCATTACGGGCACGCCCATCCGCCGGATGTGCCGGGTGATCAGATTTGCGACATCGTAGGGTTCGGCGACGAGCCGCTGGTGCGCGTCTCCAGGCGCGAGGCAGCCGAGATCCTGCGCGCCCGTGCCGACGAGCTGTTCAGCTTAATCGAGCAGGAGATCAAACGCAGCGGTTACGACGGCCTGTTGCCGGCCGGACTCGTGATCACAGGAGGTGGTTCGTTATTGCCAGGCTTGAGGGAGTCGGCGCGTGAGATCACGGGACGCCCCGTTCGCCTGACGCGCCCGATGAATCTGTATGGTTTGGTGGATGCACTGCAGTCCCCGGCCTTCTCGACTGCGGTCGGGATGTTGCACTGGGGGTTGCAGGGCGTGGCCGCCAAGCCGAGCAAGCGCCGACGCTTCGGCCCTCGCCTGGATTTGCCAGGGTGGTTGAGGAATTTGTTGCCGGATTGAACCCAAGAATGGTCATCTCGACCGCGATCGCCAGGGTATCCGGAGAATCCGCCCGAACGTCGGAAGCGGGCCGGGTTGGGTTATCCGGGCATTTGCTAGCTTAAAAATCTCGGATTTTTGGAAAAGTTGTGGATAACTCGCTTGACACTGTGGATAAGCAGCATAGAATCTGTGAACCGCCTGTGGGCAAGCTGAGTATCCATAGCAGCATAAGGGAGGAAGCATCCTAATGAACACGCAATCAGAAGCATATCCGACGGGCATGCGCGCCGAATCGCCTGCCCAAATCAAGGTTGTCGGCGTCGGCGGCGGCGGTCAAAACGCGGTCAACCGGATGATCGCCGAAGGGCTCGTCGGCATCGAGTTCATCGCAGTCAACACCGATCAGCAAGCGCTGATGCTCAGCCACGCGCCGATTCGCGTGCGGATTGGCGAGAAAGTGACGCGCGGTCTGGGCGCAGGGAGCAACGCCGAAATCGGCGAAAAGGCGGCGGAAGAGTCGGCCGATGAGATCTACAGCTTGCTCAAGGGAGCCGACATGGTCTTCATCACGTGCGGCATGGGCGGCGGCACCGGCACCGGCGCAGCGCCGGTCATCGCGCGCATCGCCAAGGAGCTGAACGCGCTCACCATCGGTGTGGTGACCAAGCCCTTCTCGTTCGAAGGGACGCCACGAATGCGCACGGCCGAAGCCGGCATCGAACGGCTCAAGGAGCACGTAGACACGTTGATCGTGATCCCGAATGATCGCCTGCTGGACATCGTCAGCCAGAAGGCCACGCTCCAGCAAGCCTTCCGGGTGGCAGATGATGTGTTGCGCCAGGGCATCCAGGGCATCAGCGAGGTGATCACCGTGCCCGGGCTGATCAACCTCGACTTCGCCGACGTGCGCACCATCATGTCCGAGGGCGGCGCCGCGCTGATGGCCGTGGGCACGGCCAGCGGCGAAGGGCGCGCGCGCATGGCCGCCGAGCAGGCCATCACGTCGAATTTGCTGGACGTGACCATTGACGGCGCGCGCGGCATCCTCTTCAACATCACCGGCGGGCCGGATCTCAGCCTGTTCGAGGTGAACGAGGCTGCCACGATCATCAAGTCGGCGGCACACCCCGACTGCAACGTGATCTTCGGCGCAGTGGTGGACGAGAACATGAAGGATCAGGTGCGCATCACGGTGATCGCGACCGGCTTCGATCATCAGGGCAACGTGCCGCGCCGGACGATCCGCCAGAGCAGCGCGGCGATGCGCACGGCTGCGGCTAAGTATGCGTCGCGCCCGTTCACGGCGGATACTACGCCGTCCACCGAGGCCGAGCCGGAGCCGGTGCGCACCGTCCAGTTCGATCCCGATAACCTGGAGCTTCCCTCCTTCTTGCGCCGGCGGTAGCGATAGACGTCGAAGCTTCACCGGAGCTCATCCATGCAGCGGCAGGGTGATTCGCCATCGTGCGGTCACCCTGTCGCCGTCTGGTGGCCGGCCGCCGACCTTAAATTTTCGGAATTCGCCTGACTTCTGGGCGATCCCTTATTGACTTTGGATGAATGAGTCCTTAGAATGTGCGTCCCTTTCGAGCCATATATGGCGTAGAGCAAATGTTCGAGCGCCAGATATGGCATAAGACGAGCCATGAAGTGTCCAAGCTGCGGTTCCGGCGACACGCACGTCATTGACACCGTGCGCGAGCCTTCAGGGGGCATACGCCGCAGGCGCAGTTGCAAAGCGTGCGGCCGCCGTTTCAGCACCGTCGAGCGCATCGTCGAGACCACGCCGCTGGTCGTCAAACGCGGCGGCCGGCGCGAGGCGTTCAACCGGGAGAAGATCCTAGAGGGGGTGCGCATCGCCTGCGCCAAGCGGCCGGTCGCTGCGGAGGACATCGAGCGGCTGGTCAGCCAGATCGAGGCGCACGTGCTCGCCATGAACGCCAGCGAGGTGCCTGCGCGCACCATCGGCGACATGGTGCTGCAGGGACTGCGCGAGCTGGACGAGGTGGCCTACATCCGCTACGCCATCGTCTACCTCAATCTGAAAGATCTCGAAAGCGTGAAGAACGAAATCGAGCGGCTCTTAGGAGAGCGCTAGTCATCAGTCAACCAGTCATCACCAGGGAAGGCATCCGCATGAAGATCACACGACGATTCACCCGAGCCGGCGAAAGCCCATACGCAGACATCCAGTTCGTCAAGCGCAGCTCCGTCATCCGCAATCCGGACGGTTCGACGGTGTTCGAGATGCACGACATTGACGTGCCGGAGCACTTCTCGCAAGTCGCCACCGACATCCTTGCGCAGAAGTACTTCCGGAAGGCCGGCGTGCCCAGCGCCACCGTGCGCGTGCGCGAGCGTGGCGTGCCCGGCTGGCTGCAGCGCAGCGTGCCGGCCGAGGGCGCAGAACTCAACCATGGCGAACGCGACAGCAAGCAAGTGTTCAATCGCCTGGCCGGGTGCTGGACCTACTGGGGGTGGAAGCACAAATACTTCGACACCGAAGAGGACGCGCGCGCCTTCTATGACGAGCTGTGCTACATGCTGGCCAAACAGATGGCCGCGCCGAACAGCCCGCAGTGGTTCAACACCGGGTTGAACTGGGCCTACGGCATCACCGGCCCGGCACAGGGACACTACTACGTGGACCCGCAAACCGGCAAGGTGAAGCGTTCGGAAGACGCCTACACCCACCCGCAACCGCATGCTTGCCAGCCGTTCGACGCATTGATCTCCACGCCGCGCGGGCCGCTGGCCATCGGCGAGATCGTCACGCAGAACATGGTCGGGCTGGAGGTGTTCGACGGTTCTGGAGATGGCTCAGGGACGACGCGCGTGGTCGCCGTCAAGTCCAACGGCGAGAAGCACGTCTATCGAATCGTGCTGAAGAACGGCGTCTCCATCGAAGCGACCGGCGACCATCTGGTCTGGGCTGCCGATGAACGCCGGAGCGAGGGCCGCTGGTTGAGGGTGGATCGGCTCACGCCAGGCCAGCGCATGCGCTTGGCAACGACGACTGCCGTCACGCAAACGTCGGAGGACCGCGATGTGGCCGAGTGCGCGCTGGCCGGATGGGTTCAGGGTGATGGATTCGTCGGGCAGTACGCCGAAGGCACCAACCGCAGCTTGACGATCGAGCTGATGACTGTCAATGACGAAGAGCACGCATACGTCATGCAACTCGTGCAGTCGGTATTCACAGGCGTGCACTACAAAGTGCGTCCGGTCGAGTCGGGCGATCCGAGGTTGACAATCCGGCGCATCCGGCTCTACGGCGAAGCGCTGCGCCCGTTCGTCGAGAAATACGAACTGTTGCGAGAGGGCCGCGATCATCGCGTCCCGGCTGCCGTGCGGCGTGCCGGCCGCCAGGCCCAGTGCGCCTATCTGCGCTCGCTCTTCCAGACCGACGGCGCGGTTCGGCTGCGGCGGCGTGTGTCGCGCCCGGCAGAGGTCGAATCGCCTCGTCCCTTTGCGCCGGCGCTTGCGTTCGGTGCGACATCGCTTGCACTCAACGGCCTATCCGCAAGACCTGATCCGTTGCAGCACGGAGAATCGCGCACTGCTGATATCGTCTTGACCACCGTGTCCGCCAAGCTGGCCCGGAATGTACAAGCGCTGCTGCTCAACCTGGGCATCTACGCCCGCGTCCAAGCCGGTGTGGAGAAGCGGCGCAATCGCCGGACGCCGTGGTTCGTCTCCATCGGCTACGCCCAATCGCGCGCAGCCTTCCGCGAGGCGATCGGGTTCGTCTCGACCGAGAAGAGGGACCGGCTCGACCGCGCCTGCTCGGAGGAGTTCGCCGGCAAGGAGCTGCCGGCGCTGCGCGATGAAACAATCGTGCGCATCGAACCGGTCGGCATGCTGCCCGTGTACGACATTCAAACCGAGTCCGGCCGGTACCTGTGCAACAACGTGGTCGTGCACAACTGCTTCATCCAGTCCATCGAGGACGACCTGGTGAACGAGGGCGGCATCATGGATCTGTGGGTGCGCGAGGCGCGCATCTTCAAATACGGCAGCGGCACAGGCACGAACTTCTCCAAGCTGCGCGCCGAAAACGAGCCGCTGAGCGGCGGCGGCAAGTCGTCCGGCCTGATGAGCTTCCTGAAGATCGGCGACCGCGCTGCCGGCGCGATCAAGAGCGGCGGCACCACGCGCCGCGCCGCCAAGATGGTCATCCTGGACGTGGATCACCCGGACATCGAGGCCTTCATTGACTGGAAGGTGATCGAAGAGCAGAAGGTGGCGTCGCTGGTGACCGGCAGCAAGCTCAACAACAAGCACCTGAACGCCATCATGAAGGCTTGCCACGAGTGGGAGGATCCGGCGACGCGCTTCGACCGCAAGAAGAACACCAAGCTTGCGCAGGCCATCGCCGAGGCGCGCCGCGTGCTGATCCCCCAGAACTACATTGAGCGCGTGATCCAGTTCGCGCAGCAGGGATACACCAGCATCCACTTCCCGGAGTACGACACCGACTGGAACAGCGAAGCCTACGCCACGGTCAGCGGCCAGAACAGCAACAACAGCGTGCGCGTCACCAACGAGTTCATGCAGGCGGTGATCGAGGACAAGGAGTGGGGACTGATCTGGCGCACGGAGATCGAGAAGGCCAAGAAGGAGGGCCGCGCCCCCAAGCCGAAGCGCATGGTGAAGGCGCGCGAGCTGTGGCGCAAGATTGCCGAGGCCGCCTGGCACAGCGCCGACCCGGGCATCCAGTATCACACCACGATCAACGAGTGGCACACCTGCCCCGTGGATGGCGAGATCCGCGGGAGCAACCCGTGCGTCACCGGCGACACGCTGGTTGCGACGGCACAGGGGTTGCGCCGCATTGATACGCTGCTCGATCGCCCCTTCGACGTGTTGGGTAGCGATGGGCAGTTGCACCGCATCCGGCCGGCCTTCCGCACCGGCCTCAAGCCAGTCTATCGCCTGCGCACGCGCTGCGGCTACGAAGTCAACCTAACTGCCGACCATCGCGTCTCTACCCTCAATCGCGGTGATGTGCCGGCGGCGGAGCTGACCAAGGACGACCGCGTTGTGCTGGCGCCGCCCTGCTTTGGCGAGGTGCACCTAGACGAACGGCTGGCCGAATTCATCGGGCTGCTCGTCGGCGATGGATGCTTGATGGGCGAGCAGAAGGCCGCCGTCGTGACGCTGGCGCCGGAGGAGATGCGCGTCGCCGAGCGCATCCATGAAGGCATCGCGGCCTACAAGCCGGAACACGCCGCCGATGGGCGCGCGCGCCGCGAGACGCGCATCACCCAGCCGCAAGCGACGCTGCGCGTGGCGACCTCATCGCGCGTCGTGGTCGAGCAGGCCGAGCGCTTTGCCGTGTTAGACGAAGGCAGCACGCGAAAGCAATTCACTGCGGAGGCCTTCAGCTTGGATCGGCAGTCTATGGCGGCGTTGTTGCGCGGCCTGTTCACCGCCGATGGCACGGTGGCTAACTATGGCGAGAAGTCTCAGTATGTCTCGCTCGATAGCACGAGCGAGACGCTGCTGCGCCAGGTGCAGCTCATGCTGCTCGCCTTTGGCATCAAGAGCAAGCTGTATCGCAACCGCCGCCTGGCCGGCCAGACGGTAACGATGCTGCCGGACGGCAAGGGCGGACTGCGCGAATACCCGGTCGAGCAGGTGCACAGCTTGCGCATCAGCCGCAGCTCGCGGCAGCGCTTCGAGCAAGAGATCGGCTTCATCCCCGGCAGCTCCAAAGCCGATCGCCTGGCACAGCTCAATCGTGAAGTAGGCACGTATGGCGACCGATTGTTCGACCAAGTGGCCAGCCTGGAGTATCTCGGCGTCGAGCCGGTATATGACCTAACCGAGCCGGATACCCATCACTTCGTCGCCAACGGCATCGTGGTGCACAACTGCTCCGAATACATGTTCCTGGACGACACCGCGTGCAACCTGGCTTCTCTCAACTTGATGGCCTTCTACGACCAGAAAAGCGGCGTCTTCGACGTCGAAGCCTATCGCCACGCCGTGCGCCTGTGGACGATCGTGCTGGAGATCAGCGTGTTGATGGCGCAGTTCCCCAGCCGGCGGGTGGCCGAGCTGAGCTACGAGTTTCGCACGCTCGGCCTGGGCTATGCCAACCTCGGCGCGCTGCTGATGGTGATGGGCGTGCCCTACGACAGCGAACGCGGCCGCGCCATCTGCGGCGCGTTGACGGCCATCATGCACTGCAGCGCCTACGCAACGAGCGCCGAAATGGCGAAAGAACTCGGCCCCTTCCCCGGCTACGAGCGCAACAAGCCACACATGCTGCGCGTGATCCGCAACCATCGTCGCGCGGCCTATAACGCGCCGGCGTCGGAATACGAGGGCTTGAGCATCACGCCGATGGGCATTGACCCGGCGCACTGCCCGGAGTATCTGCTGAAGGCCGCCCGCGAAGACGCCGACCGCATGTTGGCGCTCGGCGAGCAATACGGCTATCGCAACGCGCAGGTCACGGTCATCGCGCCGACGGGCTGCCTGGTGGGAAGTTCCCTCGTGGCAACCGACTACGGCCTCGTGCCGCTCAACACGCTGGGCGATGTCAACGGCTCCCAGTGGCAAGATGTGGACTTCTTCGTTCAGACGGATTCGGGACCGCGGCGTGCGACGAAGTTCTACGTCAACGGCGTCGCGCCGACGCGCAAGATCAAAACAGCCTGCGGCTACGAGATCCAGGGGACGCATCAGCATCGCATCCGCGTCGTAGACGCCCAAACGGGAACATGGGTGTGGAAGCGCTTCGCAGACATTCAAAAGGGCGATGTGGTGCCGTTGGCGATGAACGCGCTCATCGGGCAACCGCGACCGGTGATCTTGCCTCCGCTGGGTGAGTTGCACTGGAACAACGAGCGCCACACGCGTGCGCCTCGCCAGATGACGCCGGAACTCGCCGAGCTCGTTGGCTACTTCATGGGCGACGGCTCGCTGCATGCTAAGGGACTGCGCTTCTGCGTATCGAAGGAGGATGCCGACGTGGTTCGGCATCTCACCGGGCTCGTTGAGCGACTGTTCGGCTTGTCGTGCCACGTCGAACCCAGGCAAGGGTATATCGAGGTCATGGTGCAATCGGTCGCTCTTGCCCTGTGGTGGGAGGCATGTGGCTTCACCAAGCTGCCGCCGCATGAGGAGCACGCCGGCAAAGGGTATGCGCCCCGCATTCCCAACGCTGTGCTCTACACGAACGACCGAGCTTGCTACGCCGCCTTCCTGCGCGGGTTGTTCGAAGCAGATGGCACGGTCACCGGAGGCGTGCCGTGCTGGTCAACTGTTCATGCCGAGTTCTCGCAGCAGGTGAAGTCTTTGCTGTTGGCGATGGGCTTGCCGACGACGACCAAGCTCGACACCAGCGGTTGGGACCGATCTACGATGTATGTGCTCCGGCTGCGCAACCAGTCGTACAACGACACGTTCAAGCGAGAGATCGGCTTTATCGGCGCGCGCAAACAGTCGGCGATGAGGCCGGGTGACAACGAGCAATCAGCGCGCTACGACTATGTGTATCTGCCGGAGCCGGCGCTTGCGCGCGCACTGGCCGTCGAAGGAGAGCGCAACGCGATTAAGCTCTCTTTGCAGCGCCATGGTGCAGCGACGCGCGCCAGCGTGCAGCGTGCCTTCGCAGCTATGCAAGACGCGGCGTTGGAGCATGCGCTTGGCTTCTACTACGACGTAGTTGAAGAGAACACGGACGGCGGCGAACAACTCACCTACGATCTCTCCGTGCCGGACAACGTGACCTACATTGCGAACGGCTTCGTAAGCCATAACACCATCGGCCTGGTCATGGACTGCGACACCACCGGCATCGAGCCGGACTTCGCGCTGGTGAAGTTCAAGAAGCTGGCCGGCGGCGGCTACTTCAAGATCGTCAACCAGAGCGTGCCACCGGCGCTGCGCCGGCTGGGCTACAGCGAGGCACAGATCGAAGACATCGTGAAGTATGCCGTCGGGCATGGCACGTTGGCCGGCTGCCCGTTCATCAACCACGAATCGCTGAAGGCGCGTGGCTTCACCGACGAAGCGCTGGCCAAGGTCGAGGCGTCGCTGGCTACGGCCTTCGAGATCCAGTTCGCCTTCAACAAGTGGACGCTGGGCGAGGACTTCTGCAAGAACGTGCTTGGCTTTACCGACGCGCAACTAAACGACTACAAGTTCAACATGCTACAGGCGTTCGGTTTCAGCAAGGCCGAGATCAGCGCGGCCAACGACTACGTGTGCGGCACGATGACGCTGGAGGGCGCGCCGCACCTGAAGGCCGAGCACTTGCCGGTGTTCGACTGCGCCAACAAGTGCGGCAAATACGGCAAGCGCTTCATCAAGCCCGAAGGCCACATCCTGATGATGGCCGCAGCGCAGCCGTTCCTCAGCGGCGCAATCAGCAAGACCATCAACCTGCCCAACGAGGCCACGGTCGAGGACATCGCGAACGCCTACATGCTGTCCTGGAAGGTCGGCACCAAGGCAAACGCGCTGTATCGCGATGGATCAAAGCTCAGCCAGCCGCTGAACACGTTGAGCGACGAGGAAGAGGAAGCCGCTGCCGAGCTGGTGAGCGAGGCCGGCCAGCAACTGCCGGTGACGCCGCAGCAACAGCAGGTGATCGAGAAGGTGGTCGTGCGCTACCTGGCCAAGCAGCGCCGCCTGCCCAACCGGCGCGCCGGCTACACGCAGAAGGCCAAGATCGGCGGCCAGAGCATCTTCCTGCGCACCGGCGAATACGAGGACGGCACGCTGGGCGAGATCTTCATTGACATGCACAAAGAGGGCGCCGGCTTCCGCAGCCTGCTCAACTGCTTTGCCATCGCCGTGTCGCTCGGCCTGCAATACGGCGTGCCGCTCGACGAGTTCGTGGACCAGTTCGTGTTCACCAAGTTCGAGCCGTCCGGCGTCGTCACCGGCAACGATCGCATCAAGATGGCGACCAGCGTGATTGACTACATCTTCCGCGAGCTGGCGATCACGTATCTTGGGCGCGAAGACCTGGCCCACATCGGCGCGACGTCCGAAGTGCCCGAGCCGGAATATCACGATGAGGAAGTCATCAGTGAGCGCGAGGTGCCACCTGCGCAGTTGCGGCTGCCCGGCCGCGCGTTTAACGACGAGACGGCGCAGCAAAACGGCCACGTGCACGTCGGCGCGCGCGAAGGAGCCGGTGCCGGCGGAGGCCCCGCGCCTCGCAACGGTCGCACCGTGCCGCAATCCGTCAGGTGGCAATCGGCGGCGCCAACACCCCCGGCCGACGCTAGTCGCAGCGAGAAAGCTAGGCAAGCGCGCATGAGGGGCTACGAGGGCGACCCGTGTCCGGAGTGCGGCGCGTGGACGCTGGTGCGCAACGGGACGTGCCTCAAGTGCGAGACGTGTGGCAGCACCACCGGTTGTTCGTAGCCGCTAGCACATCACCGCTTGCACCGCCGCGATGCTCGACCGAGGATCGCGGCGGCGTCTTTTCGAGTTCGGATTGCTTCGAGTTACGGAAGTGCGCGCAGCATCAGTGATAGATGTTCGGGCGGCTGGCAGCAACTCCTGCGGCGTAACCGGCGATGTAGGCGATCAGCAACAGGATCACCACGAGCAGGCCCACGACGATGATCTCCATATCTGCCTCCTTTTCGAACACAGAAGGACACACATCGGTCAGCCGGCTGTCGTACGCCTTTGAAGGGGTGCAGTGCTAGCTTGATGCTAAGCGCCATGTTTTGAGCGCGGGTTAAGCGTGCGATAAGACCTTGTTGCAACCGGTCAGGTCGCTTCGAGCGGTCTGACCGGTTCGGAGCGTACAATCCCCTCGCATGCGTGGTAGGGGGATCGCCATAAGCCTGTCCGGCAAAATCAACGCCGATGCCTTTCGTTTCGCCCGAATCGTCTCTGGGGCGGCTGCCGTCGGATTGGGCGCGCTGGCGTATGAACTCGCCGGGCCGGGGGAGGTCGCCAAGCATCCGGTCGCGTCGCTGCTGGCCTGGGGGGCATCCATTGCGCTGGCGCTGATCGCCGTCGCGCCGCTCCCGCCGTCCACAGCCAGCCCGTGGCACGCACCGGCGTTGTTTGCCAGGGCACGGTGGATCGAATGGGCTGGCGTCGCGGCGCTGTTTGCCTCCGCCTTCGCATTGCGCGCCGTGCAGAACGACGCGATCCCCATCGCTTGGCCTGGCGACGAGGGCAGCGCCGGCCTGGCCGCCGTCCGAATCATGCGCGGCGAACTGACGAACATGTTCGGCGTCGGCTGGTACTCCTTCCCCGCGCTGTTCTTCGCCATCCCCGCTGTGCCGATCTCGCTGCTCGGCCAGACCTATGGCGCGCTGCGCCTGCCCGCAGCTTTCGCCGGTGCACTCACCGTCGTCGGGTTATACGGGTGGATGCGATCTGCATTCGGATGGCGGGTCGGGCTCGCGGCCGGGCTGATGCTGGCGTGTTCGCACTACGCCATCCATTGGAGCCGGATCGGCTTGAACAACATCTGGGATGGCACGTTCATCGTGTTCGTGGGCGGGCTGCTGTGGCGTGGATGGCGAACGGGCGAGCGCTGGGCTTACATCGGCGCCGGCTTGCTGGTCGGACTGAGCCAGTATTTCTACACCGGCAGCCGCGTGTTGCCCGTCATCATTGCCTGCTGGTTGCTGAGCATGCTCGCCTTCGAGCGCGACCGGCTAGCCCGCCAGACGGCGAACCTCGCTGCGATGGCCTTCATCGCCTTCGTGGTCTTTTTGCCGTCGGGCCTGTATTTCAGAGCGCATCCCGATCAATTCCAGGCGCCGGCTGTGCGCGTGAGCTTGCTCCGGCCCGATTGGCCCGAACGCGGCAGCAACTGGTTTCAATACATGGCGCGCACGACCGGCCGGTCGGTTCCCGAAGTGATGATCGGCAACCTTCGCGATGCCGCGTTGGGGCTGGTGTGGTTGCCGCTTCGTTCGTGGTATGCGGAGGCGGGCAAGCCGGTGCTGCTGCTTGCGCCGGCTGCGCTCGCCCTGTTCGGCTTAGGCTGGCTGCTCGTTGACTTCAGGAATCCGAACGCGCGTTACCTCTTGCTCGTGCTGGCCGCAACGATCGGCATTGCGGCGATCAGCGAGAGCACGCCGGCCGGCCAGCGCTACGTGGCCGGCGTCATTGTCGCGGCAGCCTGCGTTGGGTTGGGGTTCGCGTTGCTCGGTCGGTTGATGGCCGACCTGTTACGCCTTCCCAACCGTTACGGCTATCTGCTCGCTGTCTGCGCGCTGATCGCCGGTTGCATTGCCGACCTGAACTTCTACTTCCGCGAGTTCGCGCCGGTCGCCAGCCGGGGCGACCCGAACACGCAAATCGCAACCGAGGTCGCGCGCCGCATCTCGGCCTATCCGGCCGGCTCGCAGTTGTATTTCTTCGGCGCGCCGCGCATGACTTATCAAGGGTTTTCAACCATCAAGTTCGTTGCGCCGCATGTGGAAGGCACGGATGTGCTGGAGCCGCTTGCCGCGCCGCCTGATTGGACGCTCGACCGGCCGGTGACGGCCTTCGCGTTCACCCCCGAACGCGCCACAGAACTCGAATTCGTCAAGCGGCGCTATCCGAATGGGCGCGGGGTGTGGATCGAGACACCGGCCAGAGAGCCGCTGGTGCTCATCTACGAAGTCGTGCTGCGTTAGGATGCTGCGCTACTACATGCCGCCCAAGCCTGATTCCCCACTTCCCACTCCCGACTCCCCATTGCCACTCCCCGCCCCCGACCCCTTACCCCTGACTCCTGACCCCTGTCAAGCAATTGGCAACTTGACAACCGGTCGGAAGGAAAGCCGGTTTCGCATGCAGGTGATATATTCATCCGCGAATGTCGGAGGTGTTCTCGACTCAGGATTACTTGGACTTTCGGCGCGCGCGTTCGAAAAGCTTTCTGCGCAAGGCGTGGGCGCTGCTGTCCGGCCACAACACGGATCTGATGGCATGGGACGAGGTGCGCGACAAACTCAAGCTGCGCGGGTTCATCCGGCGCGGCATCCAGACCGTGCCGGTGGACAAGATCAAAGGCAGCGTGGGGCGCTATCGCGACTTCGACAACGCCTTTTTGCCCACGAACGACGGCAGCAGCAGCCGCTGGCGCAAGATCAACCGCGCCTTCTACGACGACATCAGCTTGCCGCCGGTCTCGCTCTACAAGGTCGGCGACGTGTATTTCGTGCTGGACGGCAACCATCGCGTGTCGGTCGCCCGCGAGCACGGCGTGAAATACATAGACGCCGAGGTACAAGAAGCGATCACGCGCGTGCCGGTCACCGCCGAGGACATTGACGCCGACGCGCTCGAGCTGCTCGGCGAATACGCGGAGTTCCTCGAGCGCACCCAGCTGGACGTGCTGCGGCCGGAGCAGAACATCCGCTTCTCCATCGGCGGCGGCTACGCGCGCTTGCTCGAACATATCGCCGTGCATCGCTACTTCATGGGGCTCGATCTCCAGCGCGAGGTGAGCGAGGATGAAGCGGTGACCAATTGGTACGACAACGTTTACATGCCCATCGTCGAGGCGATCCGCAAAGAGGGCATCTTGCAAGATTTCCCCGGACGCACCGAAGCCGACCTGTACTTGTGGATCATGGACCACAAGCACTACTTGAAAGAGCACTGTGGGTGCGAGGTGCCGCCGGAAGAAGCCGTCGCTGACTACGCCGAGCACTTCGCGGAGAAACCGCCGTTGCGCCGCGTGCAGGAGGCCTTCGACCACATCGTGGATGCAATCGGCGCCGTCCTGCCACACCGCCCGCACAGCGGCATTGATCCGGTCGAGGCAGAAATCATCGAACAACGTTGAAATGCTAACCGTCGTAGAGGCGCAATCTCGTGCGTCTCTGCGGGTGTATTTCCCGCCGGGGGCAAAATGCCCGGCGACTGAAGTCGCGGGCAATTTGCGGCGAAGCCAGCCGTGCGCCGGCTTCGCCATGCGTTGCGCGCAGATTCATCTGCTGCGCAAATTGCACAACGCCCCTGTTAGCAAATGCACCCGTCGCTACGGACCCCGCAAATGGCAGCGGTCGTTCAGGCTGCGCAATCGCCATCGTCCACCCTCGTAGCTGGCCTTGGCCACCGAGGCGTTGCCGAAAGCAAAAGGATGCCGCCGCATCACCGGCAGCCCTAACATCGTCCCAACCATCGCGCCCAATGTACCGCCGTGCGAGACCAGGACGACCGTCTCGCCGGCGTGGCGTGCGATCAGGTCATGCAGAAAGGCAGCGACCCGCGCGTGCATGTGCTGCGCGCTCTCGCCGTTCGGGATGGCTATTTCCGGGTCATCCAGGTGCACCCCCGGTGTCGCAGCGCGAATCTCGTCGGCGGTCAGTCCGGTCCAATCGCCCATGTGATACTCGCGCAGCCGCTCGTCGAAGATCACGTCGAGCTTGCAAGCCTGCGCGATGGCGCGCGCGGTGTCGGCGGCGCGTAACAGCGGGCTGGAGTAGATCGCTTGAATGGACTTCTCGCTGAAGCGTTGGGCGACGCGCTGTGCTTGGAGTTGGCCGGTAGCATCCAACGGCACGTCCAGCCAGCCCTGAACGCGGCCCTCGGCGTTGAACGCGGTTTGTCCATGACGGACGAGATAGGCGGTGAGCATGATCGCGCTGCGTCGTTGCGTGGATGTCGTGCCGTCGTTGGATCACTCGACCGGAGTGCGATCGGCCTCGCGCGACAGCGCGTTCAGCAGGGCTTGCGCCGCGTCCTGGGGATGGAGTTCGCGGGCGATGCACGCTTCGATGAGGGCGCGATAGCGCGCCGGCTCGATCTGTTGCATCGCGCGCTTCAACAGCAAGTCGCGCAGCCGGATCGTCACTTCGTATTCCAAGCGCTGCGCCCGGCGCTGCGCGCCTGCGCCTTGATCCAGGTATTGCCGGTGGCGCGCGATGGCGTCGAGCACAGCCTCAACGCCGGTGCCCTCGGTGGCGATCGTCTTCAGGACGGGGATGCGCCAGCCGGCTGCGTTGGCTGCCGGCGCTTCGACTCGGCGCAGCGCGCCTGGGCCGTGATGGCCGGCTGTGCCGGCAGATGGCGTGCTTAGGTCGAGCGCAGCTTGGAGCGCGCTCATCGTTCGCTCCGCGCCTTCGCGGTCGGCCTTATTCACCACTAGGATGTCGGCGATTTCCAGGATGCCGGCCTTGATGGCCTGAATGTCATCGCCCAGCCCCGGCGCTTCGACGACCACGATCGTCTCGGCCACGCGCGCCACCTCGACCTCGGCTTGGCCGGCGCCCACCGTCTCGATGAAGACCAGGTCGTAGCCCGCAGCGTCGAGTGCGACGGCGATGTCAGCCGTCGAGCGGGCGATGCCCCCAAGCGCGCCGCGGTTTGCCATGCTGCGGATGAACACGCCCTCGTCCTCGAACAGTTCGCGCATGCGAATGCGGTCGCCCAGGATCGCGCCGCCGGTGAACGGGCTGCTTGGGTCCACCGAGACGATGGCCACCGTCTGGCCGCGACTGCGTGCCAGCCGGGTCAGCGCGGCGACCAGCGTGCTCTTGCCGCTGCCGGGCGCGCCGGTGACGCCCACGATGTGGGCACGGCCGGCGCGCCCATACCATTCGCGCAATGTGCGCAGCGCGTTCGGATCGCCGTTCTCAATGCCGGTGATCAAGCGCGCCAACTCGCGTTTGGAAGGCCGAGACATCACCAATTACCAATTACCAGTTACCAATCATCAATCATCAATCATTATTCATGATTGATGATTGATGATTGACGATTGATGGCCCACGGCGTGTCGCGGCGGCGTGTGTTCGCGGATGAACTGGACGATCTCGGATAGCGGCGTGCCGGGGCCGAAAACCTCGGCGATGCCGGCTGCTTTCAATCCGGGCACGTCTTCGTCGGGGATGATGCCGCCGGCGAACACGGGCACGTCCCCCATGCCGTTTTGACGCAATAGTTCCACCACGCGCGGCAGCAGGGTATTGTGTGCGCCGCTCAAGATGCTCAGGCCGACTGCGTCCACATCTTCCTGCAGCGCGGCTGCCGCGATCATCTCCGGCGTTTGGCGTAGGCCGGTATAGATCACCTCCATGCCGGCGTCGCGCAGGGCGCGTGCGATCACCTTTGCGCCGCGGTCATGGCCGTCCAGTCCCGGCTTGGCGATCAGGATACGTAATGGCCGTGCAGCTTCGGGCGTTTGCGTCATACCCAGATTTTAACCACAGTAGCTCAGCCTTTCGGTTACGAAATGGAGGTCACGGGGCATGCGCGGGCATGACGTGGTGGTCGTCTGGTTACAACGCTTCACCCGTCGTAGGGAAGTCGGCGTGAAGCAGCGAGCGCTCGACGCGCTTTGAGCGCTATTCGAACTTGAAAGCCGGCAGAGTTCTGCGTAACACGAGTCACTGCAAGGGCGATTTGCGCGGCGCGCCGCCGCGACGTGGGTAGGGCTGCGGCGTGGGGCGAAGCTTGTTGATCACGATCAGCGCGCGCTGGTCATCGCGACCGGGCAGGCTGACCGGCTTGACGACGGCAACCGCGCCGCCGAGCTTGGCGATCGCGCCGGCGGCGCGCGCTGCTTCGGCCTGGGCGTCGCTGCCCTTCATGGCGATGCATGTTCCCCCCACGCGCGCCAGCGGCAACAAGTATTCCGCCAACGTCGGCATCGGCGCGACGGCGCGGGCGATCACCACATCATAGCGCTCGCGGTGTTCGGGGCGGTGGCCGGCCTCCTCGGCGCGGTCCTGAATGGCGCGGATGTCCTGCAGCCCCAGCGCGCGGATCACTTCGCTGCAGAACTGCACTTTCTTCGCCGTGCTGTCCATCAGCGTCACGCGCAGCTCGGGCATGGCGATCTTGAGCGGGATGCCGGGAAAGCCGCCGCCGGTGCCGACGTCAATGAGCTCGAGCGCGGCGCCGGCATCCGCCTGGAGGTCGCGAATGACTGGCAGGGCAGTGAGTGAATCGAGGAAGTGCAGCGCGAGGATCGAGGCGTCATCGGTAAGGGCGGTCAGGTTGAAGCGCCGGTTCGCTTCTACCAGCAGGTCGCGAAAGCGCAGCAGCGCACCGGCCTGCTGTGCGTCGAGCGCAATGCCGATAGCGCGCGCGCCTTCCTGAATCTCGTGCTCAGTCATCTCATGTTGCACGTTAGACGATACCTCATCCCAACCGCTACAATTCGCTGCAGAACAATGCACAGGCGCCATGCAGCCTGCTTGAATAGCACGAGGAGATAGAACGTGTTCAACAAACGAACGATTCGAGACTTCGATTCGCTGAACGGCAAGCGCGTGTTAATGCGCGTGGACTTCAACGTGCCGCTCAAGGACGGCACGATCACCGACGACACCCGCATTCGCGCGGCGCTGCCCACCATTCAATATGCGCTCGACCAAGGCGCATCAGTTGTGTTGATGTCGCATCTCGGCCGGCCCAAAGGCGTTGATCCCTCGCAGAGCCTGCGACCCGTTGCTGAACGGCTGGGTGAGTTGCTCAAGCGGCCGGTGCAATTCGCCAACGACTGCGTCGGCCCTGAAGTGGAAGCCCAGGCGCGCGCGCTGAAGCCCGGCGACGTGTTGCTGTTGGAGAACCTGCGCTTTCACAAAGAAGAGGAGAAAAACGATCCCGACTTTGCCAAGCAACTGGCCGCGCTTGGCGACGTGTATGTGAACGATGCGTTTGGCAGCGCCCATCGCGCCCACGCTTCGGTCGAGGCCGTGGCACACTTCCTGCCTGCTGCCGCCGGCTTCCTGATGGAGAAGGAGATCAAGTTCCTGGGCAAAGTGTTCACTGATCCGGAACATCCGGTGGTGGTTCTGCTCGGCGGCGCGAAGATTAGCGACAAGTTGCCGGTGATCAACAACTTGATGTCCCTCGCCGACAAGATCATGATCGGCGGCGGCATGGCCAACACCTTCCTCAAAGCCGAAGGCTACGAGCTGGGCGACTCGTTGGTGGAGAACGATGCACTAGATCAGGCACGTGAGCTGCTGTTGTGC
Organism: Candidatus Roseilinea sp.; assembly: GCA_025055235.1. Classification (GTDB taxonomy): domain Bacteria; phylum Chloroflexota; class Anaerolineae; order J036; family Brachytrichaceae; genus JAAFGM01. The sequence goes on from JANWYN010000076.1 coordinate 21,794, forward strand.
TGCAGCGGCAAGCTGATGTTGCCGGTGGATGTCATCGTCGCCGACGCTTTCAGCAACGATGCGCACAGCCAAGCGGTGACAGTCGGGCAGATCAAGCCGGGCTGGCGCGCGCTTGACATCGGCCCGCACACGATAGAGAAATATCGCCACGAGCTGCGCAACGCGCGCATGATCATCTGGAACGGCCCGATGGGCGTGTTCGAGTTCGAGAAGTTCGCGACGGGCACACGCGAGATCGCCAAGGCTGTGGCCGAGTCGGATGCAATTAGCATCATCGGCGGCGGCGATTCGGTGGCGGCGGTCGAGCAAGCCGGCTTGGCCGACAAGATCACCCACATCAGCACCGGCGGCGGCGCTTCGCTCGAATTCCTCGAAGGCAAGACGCTGCCGGGGATTGCGGTGTTGCCGGAGAAGTAACTCGTGCCACACGACGAATCGCGCAACTGAAGAGAGGCGCGGGCTTCGACGAGCTCAGCCCGCGGGAGAAGTGGCTCGTGCTACGCGGCGAATCGTGCAACTGAAGAAAGCCGCGGGCTTCGACGAGCTCAGCCCGCGGGAGAAGTGGCTCGTGCTACGCGGCGAATCGTGCAACTGAAGAAAGCCGCGGACTTCGACGAGCTCAGCCCGCGGGAGAAGTGGCTCGTGTCACGCGGCGAATCGTGCAACTGAAGAAAGCCACGGGCTTCGGCAAGCTCAGCCCGCGGGAGTGTCACGCGGCGACCCGCACAACAGAGAAAGGCTGCGGGCTTCGACGAGCTCAGCCCGCGGGAGAAGTGGCTCGTGTCACGCGGCGAAATGCGCGACAAAGAAAGTCCGCGGGCTTCGGCAAGCTCAGCCCGCGAGAGTGTCACGCGGCGACCCGCACAACAGAGAAAGGCTGCGGGCTCCGGCAAGCTCAGCCCGCGGGAGAAGTAACGCAACTCCGCTCGGCGACTCACAGTCGCAGGCAACTTGAGGTCCAGTCCGCGGAGGCAGACTGGGCCGCCGGTTGCCGCTCGTCTACTCTCTCTGCTCAGGCGTCACGTGCGATCACGCCGCCGCCGATCACCTCGTCGCCGAGATAACACACCAGCCCCTGGCCGGGCGTCACATCGCGCTGCGGCTCATCGAACTCGAGCACGGCGCCGCCGTCCGGCAGCGGCTTTAACCAGCCGGCGGCTTCCTTGGCCTTGTAGCGGATCTTGGCCGTGCAGCGCAGCGGCTCGGCCGGCGGTTCGCCGCTCACGTAGTGCATCTTGTGCGTTCGAGCGATCCGCGTGCCGAGTTCGCCGGCGCTGCCGACGACGACGGCGTTGTTGGCCGGGTCGAGCCGCAGCACGTAGAGCGGTTCGCTGTGAGCGGAGCGCACCGAGACGTGAATGCCCTTGCGCTGGCCGATGGTGTAAAAGGGCAAGCCCTCGTGTTGGCCGATTACCTCGCCGCGCGTGTTGATGATCGGCCCGGGCCGGGCAACCTCCGGTGCGTTGCGGATCAAGAAGCTGCGATAGTCGCCCTGCGTCAGGAAGCACAAATCCTGGCTCTCGGGACGCTCGGCAGTGGGCAGGCCGAACTCGCGCGCCATCCGGCGCACCTCTTCTTTCGTGTATTCACCCACCGGGAACATTGCCCGCGCCAAATCCTTTTGGCCCAGGACGTGCAGGACGTAGCTCTGGTCTCTGTGCGCATCCTTCCCCTTCAGGAGGCGATAGCGGAATGGAGATTGGAGATTGGAGATTGGAGATTGGAGAGCCGAATCTCTGATCTCTAATCTCCCGATCTCTAATCTCTCCACGCGAGCGTAATGCCCCGTCGCCAAATAGTCCGCGCCGAGCGCAAGTGCCTTCTGCATTAGGAAGCCGAAGCGGATCGTCCGGTTGCACGTGAAGCATGGGTTGGGCGTGGTGGCGTCGGCGTAGGCGGCGATCCATGTATCCACCACGCGCTGCTTGAACACGCCTTCAGCATGGATGTCATAGAACGGGATGCCGAGCAACTTGGCGATGGCGCGCGCATCGGCTACGGCTTCGGGCGTGCAGCAACGATTTGAATTGAGAACCCCATTTCTACCCGCATTCTCGGTTCTCAATTCCTCGGCCCACAAGCGCAGCATAATGCCGATCACGTCGTAGCCCTGCTGCACCAGCAGAGCTGCCGCGACCGACGAATCCACGCCGCCGCTCATGGCCACTACTACGCGCACCTTCCTCATCTTTCATCTTTCATCTTTCATCTTTCATTTGGTAATCGCTGAGCGTCGTTGCAATGAAAGATGAAAGATGTGAAATGAACAATCAAAACTCCAGGCTCGCCGCCCGCACGCGCGCCACGCACTCCGGCAGCACGTCCAACACGGCGTCAATTTCCTCCTCGGTGGTATGGTAGCCCAGCGTGATGCGCAGGCCGCCCAACGCCCACTCGCGCGGGATGCCCATCGCCAACAACACCGGCGACGGCTCGGGATTGCCGCTGGTGCAGGCCGAGCCGGTGCTCACGGCGATGCCCTCGACATCCAGCGCCATCAACAACGACTCGCCGTCCACGTTCTTGAACACGAAGCTAGCGTGATTCGGCAGCCGCTCGGTCGGATGGCCACTCAGCCGCGCATCCGGCACGCCGGCCAGCACGCCCTGGATCAGCCGGTCGCGCAGCTTGGCCAGTCGGGCGGCCTGCGCGTCGCGCTCGCGTGCGCTGTATTTGATCGCCGCTTCAGCACCGACCGCGCCGGCGACGTTGACGGTGCCCGGGCGCCGCCCGCGCTCGTGCCCGCCGCCGGTGATCGCCGGCACATATGGCGTGCCCTCGCGAATGTAGAGCACGCCGACGCCCTTTGGGCCGTAGAATTTGTGGGCCGAGAGCGCCAGCAGGTCCACGTTCAACTCGTCCACGTTGACGGGCAGATAAGCCGGCGCTTGGACGGCGTCGGTGTGGAAGGGCACGCCGCGCTCGCGGCAGATCGCGCCGATCTCGCGCACCGGTTGAAGCGTGCCGACTTCGTTGTTGGCCAGCATCACGCTGACGATGACTGTATCGGGCCGGATCGCGCGCCGCACGTCGTCGGGATCCACGCGCCCGCAGCCGTCCACCGGTAGCAACGTCAGGTCGAAGCCGAACAGCGTGTGCAGTTGGTGCGCGGTCGCCTCGACGGCGTGATGTTCGACAGGTGTGGTAATGATGTGGCCGGGCGAGCCGCCGTTGGCGCGGCGCGCGGCGAAAGCCACGCCGCGCAGCGCCAGGTTGTCGGCTTCGGTGCCGCAGCCGGTGAACACGATCTCGCTGGCGCGCGCGCCGATGGCGCAGCCGACCACAGTGTGCGCCTCGTCCAGCGCAGCAGCCGCATCGCGCCCGAAGCTGTGCAGCGACGACGCGTTGCCGAACACGTCGCTCCAGTAGGGCTGCATGGCGGCCCTGACCTCCGGCGCGACGGGCGTCGTGGCCGAGTAGTCCAGATAGATTCGCCTGCGAGTCGTGTCCATACAAGCGATTGTAAAGCGGTAAGGTTAGGATTCGATGACAGGGATGAAGCCGCGATCGGTCGAGATCCTGGGCGTGCGCGTGGACGACGTCACGTATCGCGAGGCGTGCGACATCGCCGAGGCGTTGATCCGGCGCGGTGGCGCGCATCAGTTCGCCACCGTCAACCCCGAGTTCATCATGGCGGCCCGGGACGATGACGAGTTCCGGCAGGTGCTGGCGTCCACGGCGCTCAACGTGCCCGACGGCGCTGGCGTGGTATGGGCGGCCGGGCGGCGCGGGGTGAAGCTGCGCGAGCGCGTGGCCGGCGTGGACTTGATGTTGAAGCTGTGCGCGCTGGCAGCGCGCCATCGCTGGCGGGTGTTCTTCCTCGGCGCGCAGCCGGGCGTGGCCGAGCGGGCAGCAGCGGCGCTCGTGCTCGCGCATCCGGGATTAATGGTGGCGGGCGCGTATGCCGGCTCGCCGCGGCGAGAGGAAGAAATGGCAATCGTCGCACGCGTGCGCGCGGCGCAGCCGCAGTTGCTCTTCGTCGCATACGGCGCGCCGGCGCAGGACAAATGGCTGGCGCGCAACCTGCCGCTGCTGGCGACCGTCGCAGGGGATGATGCTGGCGGCGGGATCGTCGGGATGGGCGTAGGCGGCGCGTTCGACTTTATCGCCGGCGTGCAAAAGCGCGCGCCGGACTGGGTGCAGCGCGCCAACCTCGAGTGGCTATACCGGCTGGTGCGCCAGCCCTGGCGCTGGCGGCGCCAGACGGCGCTCATCCGCTTCGCAGTGGCCGCGATGCTAGAATCTCGTTGAATGGCTCAGGAAGCTGGCAGCGCGACCAACGGCCAGGCGCCCGGACCCAACTCGAAAGCAACTCAGGCGATCCCCACGCCGGATGACATCGTGCGCCGGTTGCGCGAATCCACGCTCTTCTCGCGCCTGACCGACGCGGAATTCAAGGCCGTGCTCGGGTTGATGCGCACGCGCATGGTGAACGAAGGCCAAATCCTGGTCCTGGCCGGCGCGGGGGATACCAACCTCTACATCCTCCGCCGCGGGAAGATGCTCATCCGCGCGCCGGAGAAGGGCGGTAGAGATCCCATCATCCGGTTCGTACAGCCGGGCGAGATCCTGAACGAACTGCCGTTCGTCACCGGCCATCCCAGCGAAGTGACGATCGAGACGGTGACGCCGGTGCAGTTGTGGTATATCCCGCGCGGTGAATTCCAGCAGCTCCTGCAGCGCGAGGGGTACATTCGTGAGCACCTGACCTACACCCCTGAGGAAGAGAAATACATCAAGCAGCGCCGGCGCTTCGACACGCAGCGGCCGGGTGAGCTGGTGCTGTGGTTCGGGCGCAAACATTGGTGGGTGCTCTTGCGAAGCCAGTGGTTCACGATCTTGTTGTTGGTGTTCGTTGGGGTAATCTTCCTGCCGCCGCTTCGCCCAATCTTGAGTGTCCCGTTTGGCATGGCGGTCGTCGGCGCGCTGCTGTTCGTGGCGCTCGCCAGCTTCTTGTGGTTCCTAATTGACTGGTGGAACGACTACTACGTCGTGACCGATCAGCGGGTGATCCATCGCGAGCGCATCCTCATCATCTACGACTCGCAGGACGAAGCGCCAATCAGCTCGGTGCAGAACGTCACCATCGAACGGCCGAGCTTCATCAATACCGTGCTCAACGCCGGCACGCTCTTGATCGAGACATTGGGCGCGCACGCCAATATTCGGTTCGAATGGGTAGGTGAGCCGAACAAGATCTCGAAGCTCATCCTCGACCAGCAGGCGCGCGCGCGGGTCGAGGTAGCTGCGGTCGAGCGCTCGAAGGTGCGCAGCGAGCTGCGCCGGGAGATGGAAGTGGGGACAAAGTCATTGCTCGCGCCCGCTCTGCCGGCCGCCGCGCCGCAGTCCGACAAAGGTGAGAAATCACCGCCCTTCTTGCGTCGCGTCGGAATCGGGCTGGCCAACTTGTGCAACGAAATCCTGCCGCGCGTGCGCCTGGTGCGCGCGCCGGATGTCATCGTCTATCGCAAGCACTGGCTGGCGTTGATCGGCGAGACAATCGTGCCGCTCCTGTTCTCCTCGCTCTACTTCGCGATGCTGGCCATTGTCTGGTTTAACAATCCTCCATTGCGCCAGCTGCTGTTCGAGACGCCGGCAGTCGCCGTCGTCGCGTTGCTCGGATTCATCCTGCTCTTCTGGTTGATCTGGCAGTATGAGGACTGGCGCAACGACATATACATGCTCACGACGGAGAGGTTGATCGAGTACAAGCGCACACCATTCGGTTTGCTTGGCACTTCGCAGCGCACGGCCAGCCTGGCGAATGTGCAAAACGTCACCTCTGTGACCAAGGGATTCATAGACAATTTGTTCAACGTAGGCGACGTCGCCATTCGCACCGGCGGCATGGACAACGAGCTGAACTTCGTGCGCGTGTGGAACCCGCGCGGCGTGCAGCGCGAAGTGGTGATGCGGCTGGAGGCCTACCGCGCCGTCCAGCGAGAGAGAGAGGCAGCGCGCCGCCGGCGCGAGTTCATCGAGTGGATCGGCATCTACGACGAGCTGACCCGCCTCCACGGGGAGCGCCCGCTCGGCTAAGCGACTAGTGCATTCAGGCCTGCCTCATGCCCGGCGTGTATGCTCCAGAGCCGAAACGCATCGAGCCATGGTCAGAGAAATTCGAAAGATCGGCGACCCGATCTTGCGCAAGAAAGCCAAAAAGGTCGAAAAGATCACCCGCGACACATTGAGGCTGCTCGACGACATGATCGAGACGATGCGCCAGGCGCACGGCCAGGGTCTGGCGGCGCCCCAAGTCGGCGTCTCGCAGCGCGTGGCAGTCGTCGAGGTACCCAAGTCCGACGCCATCGCCGGCAGCGGCGTGCTCTACGAGCTGATTAACCCCGAGGTGATCAAACAGTCGGAGGAAATGTGGGAACACCAGGAGGGCTGTTTGTCCATTCCGGGCTGGCGCGGCGACGTGGCGCGCCCGTATCGCATCGTCGTGCGCGCGCTCGACCGCAACGGCAACCGGGTCAAGTTCGAGGTGGAGGGACACGTCGCCCGCGCCTTCCTGCACGAGATAGATCACCTGGACGGCGTGCTCTACATTGATAAGCTGGTCTCGCCCGACCGTGTTTGGCGGGTCAAAGAAGAGGCCATGGAAGACCTCGCATGATGCGCACCGAGGTTTACACCACTCCCGACGTGTTCGAGCAGTTGGCCGGCGAGTGGAACGCGCTGCTGAAGCGATCGGCGTCGAACACGCTCTTCCTCACCAACGAGTGGCAGAAGACTTGGTGGCGCGAGTTGGGCGACGGCGAATTGCGCGTGCTGGCCATGCGCGAGGACGGCGCATTGGTCGGCATCGCGCCGCTCTTCTTCGAGGCTAACGCACTCGGCGCGGTGGAAGTAGCGCTGGTCGGCTGCAAGGAAGTATCGGACTACCTGGATTTCATCTTCGCCCGCGGCTGCGAGCCGGCGTGCTTCCGGGCCGTGGTGGACTTCCTCAAGAGCAGCGACGCGCCGGCGTGGCACACCATCAGCCTATGCAACATCATTGAGACCTCGCTCACGCTCAGCGCATTCGCGGAGATGCTGAACGCCGAGGGCTGGCATGCGCACGTGGCCTTCGAAGACGTCTGCCCGATCGTGGCGCTGCCGGACACGTTCGAGGCCTATCTGGCCATGCTGGACGGCAAGGAACGCCGCGAGTTGCAGCGCAAGCTGCGCCGGGCGAGCGAAGACGTCGCCATTACCTTCGCGACCGACGCCGCGACGCTGGCGCGCGACGTGGACGACTTCATCGCGCTGATGAAGGCTTCGGCGCCCGACAAGGCCGCGTTCATGACCCCGCGCATGGCGCGCTTCTTTCACGCCATCGCGCGCGCGATGTTTGAGGCCGGCCGGTTGCAACTGGCGTTCCTCGAGGTCGAGGGCGTGCGCGCAGCGGCATACATGAACTTCGTGTATGAAGACGCTGTGCTGGTCTATAACTCCGGCCTCGACCCGGAGAAATACGCCTATCTCAGCCCCGGCCAGGTGCTGATCGCGCGGCTGATCGAGAAGGCCATTCAGGACGGCCGCCGCACGTTCGACTTCCTGCAGGGCGACGAGGAGTACAAATACAAACTCGGCGGCAAAGACGTGAAGCTCTACACGCTCAGCGCGCGCCGCTGACCCCCCTCCGGCAGCACGTAGTGCGTGCTCGGGCCGCGGCCGATCTGCTTCAACAGCCCTAGCGCGGCAAGGTGAACCAGGTGCTTGGACGCCGTCGCCGGCCCGACACCGCATAGCTCTGCGTAGGTGCTCTTGTTGATCGCGCCGTGCGTGAGTAGATGCTTCAATGCTGCGGCGCGCCGCGCGTCGTTCAACAAGTCGCCGGCTTTCGCCTTCCACTCCGCCTCCAGCTTCTGCTCACGTGTCAGCGTGCGCTCGAACGTGGTGCGCAGCCGTTCGAACTCGCCGGCGAACTGGTCGCCCAGGCCGTGCTTCTCGATCAGCGCTAGCGCGGCTTCGCGTTCCTTGACGCTGATGGCGAGGTAGGCATTGGCGATGGCGAGATGAGCGCGGACGTGTGCTGCGGGCTCGCCGGGCGCGGCCAGGATGGCGCGCTGCTTCTCGATCTCGGCCATCTCGGCGTAGTGCGCCGCGGCTTCTTGCGGGAGGAAGCGGTCGTAGATGCGCGGCCGGGGCTCGCCCAGGATTTCCTGCTTGAGATTCTTGGTCAGCGCAACGTGCGCCGGGTCGGATTCATGCGGCCAGGCTTCGAGCGCGGCCTGGACGTGCGCGTCGCCCTGGCGTTCGTCCTCCGGCGCGTGCCAGAGGCGGAAGCGTGTGTAGAACGCCTCGGCCAGGTTGTAATGCGCCCGACGGACGTGTAGCCTGAGATCCGCTTCTGTAGCGACCTCCAATCCCCGGCGATAGTGAGCGATGGCCGCGTCATAGTCGCCCAGCCAAAAGTAGTTCGCGCCGAGGTTGAGGTAGGTGCTGGCCATCGCCTCCGAGCCGATGGCGATGTGGTTCGCCACGTCGAGCACCCGCTTGCCGCATTCGATCGCGCGCTCGAACTGCTTGGCCTCCCCGTATGCCAGGCTGAGGTTGATGTAGGCCTTGACGACGCCGTGCTGGTCGTTCAGCTTCTCGTAGATGCTGAGGGCGCGATGGGTGTGTTCCAGCGCACGCGTCATATCGCCGGCGCGGCGCCGATACTCGCCCCAGGCCTGTTCGATCAGCGCTTGCTTGCCATCGTCGAGCGAAGTGCGAGCCCGCAGTGCTTCGACGCGCTCCAATACGGCGCGAGCGCGCGGATCGTTGCGCAGCGCGTAGAGCCAGGCCACGCGCACCAGCACCGCGGCGTGCTCTTCTTGGGCTTCCGGATCGCCGGCAGCGTCGGCCTCGGCGAGCAGCTCGGCCGCTTCTTGGTAGTAGGCGAAGGCGCGGTCGGCGTCGCGGGGCTCGTAGAACCGGCCGAGTCGGCTGCAGACGATGCCGGTGCGACGTGAATCATGCGCCTGTGCGGCCAGCCGGAGCGCCGCTTCGTAGGCCGCCTGTTCGCTTGCGGCGTCGCCGCGCATCTGGTGGATCGCTGCATCCGTCAGCAGCAGCGTGATGCGCTCGGCCGGCGGCCGGTCATGTTCCAGCAATGCCTGCCATGCGGCCTTGAACTCGAGTTCGTCGGCGAGTACGGCGAGGTAGCGCTGCGTGAACTCGCACAACCGTTTCAGGTCGCCGGCCATGTGCATGTGCCAAAACGCCGAGTGGAAGTCCTTCGCCTGGATGGCGGCCTGCGCTTGCTGCCGGTGCCAGGCTGCGCGTTCGGCTTCCGAG